>JANYFV010000201.1 GCA_025359635.1 Undibacterium sp.
AAATAAGTTTTGAACACGAATGGAAAAACATCATGCTGATATGCCTGCGATTATTGAATATTAAATCTCGGACGCTGCTGACAGCGATCATGCTATTGAGTCTCACTGCGCTGGTCGATACTGCTTCAGCGAATACTCCGCCCTTAGTCGAACCAGCAAAAGGTCTGTTATTCGAAGTTAAATCGAATAACAATACGCTGTATTTATTCGGCTCGATTCATTTAGCCAAGGCCAATTTTTATCCGCTTTCGCCTTCAGTCGAGACCGCTTATGCGCAAGCAAATATCGTGGCAGTGGAAGCGGATGTGACTGATGCCGAGGCCAGTAAAAATGCGCTGCCACTGATGAGTTATGCCAGCCCTGATAAATTGCAAAATCATCTGACACCGACAACCTGGCAGAGTTTGCAATCCATGACCGGTCCTGCAACAGAACAGTTTCAGGGTTTTAAGCCTGCTGTAGTGGCAATGGGGTTAACGCTGGGTGTGTTTGCCCAGCAAGGCTACAATCCCGCGTATGGTATCGACCTGCATTTCATCCATCGCGCCAAAGCCGATAACAAGAAAGTAGTTGAGTTGGAAAGCATCGCGTTTCAGGCATCAGTAATGGCTGCATTGACTGATGAAGAGGGCGATGCCTTGCTCAAACAAAGCCTGGAGGCCTTGAAAAACGGCGAAGCCTTGCGCGATGCTGAAGCGATGATCACGATGTGGAAAACAGCTGATGCTGCAGGCTTGGGAAAATTATTTACCGATGCGGAAAATAAAGATGCGGGCACAAAAAAACTCATGAAATTATTACTCGATGACCGTAACGTCGGTATGGCTCAAAAGATTAATCGCATGCTGGTTGATGGCAAAAAAGCTTTCGTGGTAATCGGCGCAGGCCATCTCACCGGCAACAATAGCATCGTCGATTTACTGCAAAAACAGGGCGTGCAAGTTCGCCAGATACCATGATAGACAAGAGTCTAATCGCAACACCGGAACATCCCTGGATTTCGCTGGAAACGATACAAGATGTCGAAGCCTGGATGGACCTCAATGATAGAGAGTTACAGCAACTCATCGGCAATAAGGCCACGGTCGGTCACGGCATCTGTTTTAGCCTATCGCACGGCGGTGAGATTTATCTGCACACCAACTCAGATGGCGACCTGTTATTGGATGTGACGCCAGAGGCTGAATGGATAACACCGGTGATCAGTGCCACCACGCAGGTAGCGCCACCGCGTGGACAAATCTGGATCTTGCCGCAGTACGTTTTACTGCAGTTAATTTTAGGTTTGAATACGCTGGTGGCATCTAGCCGTTTAGTGGTACGCCATGAATTTCGCATGCGAAAATAGGTGTTGTGTTGTGGCTGAGTTGTACCTTACATTCATTTAATTTGGCATTATTTGGCATCATTTCGCATCTTACTTTTGCTTGCAATTTTCTGCTGGAATATACGCCTATAGCGGAGTAGTCTAGTATTTGTATCTGCACATTCTGCATTCAACATTTTTACTTGTTTTTCCTTTAAGAGATCAAAATGACACTCTTGCGTGTTCGATATTTTTGTTTATTAGTAATCATGAGCACTGGTCTATTCGCCTGTGGTGGTGGCGGTAGCGGTGGTGGTGGCACGATTATTCAACCAGTACCTGTTCTGTCGATCAGCGCGGTGACGCCACTCAGTGCTTATTCTGGTGAAACTTTACAAGTGCAAGGGATTGGTTTAGATCGCGTTGACAAGGCATTGATTAGCGGAGTCGCTGGAAGTATCTCTTCTCAAACCACTACGCAATTGAGCTTTGTGATACCGGCTGGCGCACTTTCAGGCGTGGTTGAATTACAAGCTCCTGGCGCAGTAGCATTGTCAGTGGAGCGCGTCACTATACTTAATTCCCCAACTGTCAATGGTATTACTCCTGCGGTAACAAAACCGGGTGATAGCGTCACAATTTCGGGCAGTAATCTCGATCAAGTTCGCGAGCTCCGTATCAATGATCTGGTAATCACCTTGACGCAAAAGACGGCAACGCAGTTGATGTTTATTGTTCCTCCTGAAGCGCGTAGCGGTTCAGTCAAACTAGCGTATGGCAATAGTTTGGCTATTCAAGTTCCCCAGTTGTTAACCATACAAACGCCGGTCATCTTGCGCAGCTTTAGTCCGGCTGAGGGTTTAATCGGTAGTACTGTGACTATAGATGGTGACGGTCTGGATTTAGTTGACACCGTCATCTTTGGTACACAGGGCACTGTACCTGTGCAACGCAGCGTAAACCGTTTGACCTTGGTCGTACCGGCAGGCGCAAGTAGTGGCCCGCTTACACTGATTAAAAATGATGCGGGAAAAATTGTTAGTAGCAGTAACTTCAATGTCATACCCAACATAATTTTTACTGACTTGCAACCTAGTGCTGGCAGGGTGGGATTGACCATCACGATCAATGGACAGAATTTTGCTGAGGTCGCTAGCGTAACTGTCAACGGCAACGCGATTAACTTGCTAACGCGAAGTGCGACAACATTGACTTTTGCCATGCCCGTTGGTGGCGGCATCGTGTTGCTTAAAGGTGTGCGCCAAACCGATGTTGCAGCGGGAACCTTGACTGAGCAGCCACCGGGCGTCAGTGCTACCGGTTACAGCCCAACCAGCGGCGCAGTAGGAAGCCAGATCGATATCAGCGGTATGAATCTCGACAAGGTAAGCAGTGCGAGTATCGGTGGAATAGCAGCCAGTATCATCAGTCGCACTTCGGGGACGATGGCGTTGCAGGTACCAAATGGGGGAAGTGGTGCGATTGTATTGGTGGCAGAAGGTGCCAATCTTAACATTGGCAATTTCACCTTAACGACAGGTCCGGGTAAGGCATCTGTGACGATTACCCGAGTTGAAGTGGCACAAACCTATTTGCAAGCGCCCGGCGATACGTATCAACGGTTGGTGCCCAATAAGTCAGCCTTATTGCGTGTGTTTGTCGCAGGGCAAGAGGGCAGCGCAAGTCCATTGGTACAACTCACTGCAAGCGCAGGCAATATCGCGCTTGGCAGTGTTCAATTGAGCGGCCCAAGTACGTTGTCTGCGACCCCTCAGGCTGGCGTGTTGACACAAACATTTAACACTAAATTACCGGCAAATTGGGTGCGTGATAGTGTGACTTTGGTGATCGATGTTGATCCGCAAAAAGTGACAACGAATGGCGCAAGTTATACCGCGCGTCCAATCATGGGCAAGCCAACTAACTTCAACCTTGTCCTGGTACCGCTGAGCATTAGTGACGGAAATGTGGAAGCGGTATTGCCGGACTTAAGCACGGTACAAACATTGCTCGGAAAAGTGCTGCCGATTCCCGAGACGTCGATCAAAGTTACTCAGCGAGCGACCTATCGATTGACCACCGTCACTCAGGTCAAGACGGATGATGAATGGAGTAAGGCATTGGCAGAACTTGATACATTACGTGATACAGAAGGTCAGCTAAAACATTACTATGGTTTTGTGCCGGATGCTAATTTTCAGGGTGGCAATTCAGGTTTGGGATATGTACCGGGCAGAGCTGTTGGCGGTGACAGCAGAACGGGTATCGGGCTTGATGCACGCCAGACATTTGCTTTGCGCACCATGACCCACGAATTAGGGCATAACCTCGGGCGCGATCATGCACCTTGTGGTGATGCCGGCTCGCCCGATCCTGCTTTTCCATACGCGAATGGTGGTCTGGGCCCCACTCTTATTTATGACAATGTCGCTCAATTAATTGCGGTGATCACTAAGCCTAGTGATGTGATGGGATATTGCAATGGCAGCTGGTTTTCTGACTACAATTATTTTCATGTGCAAAATTGGTTAGAAAGTTGGCTCTACCCGATAAGTCAGCCGATGAAAGTATTTGCAAGCTCAGTTGAATTACTGGAAATTGCTGGCGAAATCGGTGCGCAAGGCGTGCGTTTTCAGCCGGTGTCTGGTAGCCTTGGGCAGGCAGTTTTAACACAAGGCGAATATCAATTGCGCTTGCGATTAAGTGATGGCAGCCAAATTGTTTCACCTTTTACTGCCGTGAAGGTCGCAGATGCCAGCGGGGCATTACTTCACTTTAAATTGAAAGTGCTTAAGCCTACGCTTGAAATCATAGGGATGGAGGTTCTCAAAGCAGGCCAAGCCTTGCCATTAAACCAGACCAAGGCAGTTGCTGCGGCACAAAAAATCGGTGATTCAGGGTCTAGCTTACATTGGCAAGAACAAGACCAGCAGCTGCAATTAAGCTGGAACGATAGCCGCTACCGATATTTAAGCGTGAGTCATATTGGTAGTACAAGCACCTTAATGGCGCGTCAATTGCAAGGAGCTCAGGCGCAACTGTCAACAGCTACTTTGCCAACAGGAGGCGAATGGCAATTGGTGCTGAGCGACGGTTTGAATACACAACTGATTCGCGTTAAACGTTAAACGTTGAAGTCAATCCTTATCGCACTAGGCTGTCTAGTGCGACTATTTCCGTAGTCAGCTTTTACTGCACAACACCGGTTCGATCAATTTTCACTGTCCGTGATCCTGATGATGTGCTCGTTTTGTCGCTTGAGGCAGATTTGACATTGACTTCGGCTTCACCCGGTCCGGTTACTTTGACTGATGCATGTTCCAGTAGTAGCGAGGTAGCGTGCAAGTCACCCGAACCGCTGAGCAGTGCGCTGAGATTTTTGGCGCTGCCTTCTAATGACAGACTTCCCGGTCCGCTCATGTTGGCATCTATTTCACTGGCAGATTTAAATTTTGATTCAAAATCGCCAGAGCCGGAGGATTCAACTTTCAAGCTAGAACTGATGGTGCCGCTGGAAATATTGCTTGGCCCAGAATTTTTAATGACTGCATTACCGACTTGAAGCCCTTCTGCGTCCAGATCACCTGAGCCGCTCACAGTGACAGTAAGTTGTTTAACTTCGCCCACCAACCTCACTTCACCGGGGCCGTGCATGCTTAGGTCAGCCTGATCTGCCTGCAGTCTATCAATAAACATATCGCCTGACCCAGTCAATTCAGCGGTGAGCGATTTAATCAAACCATTCAGCGTTGCGCTACCTGGGCCATGAATTTTTACAGTTGCGCGTTCGATCTGCAAGCTTTCGGCCTCCAGATCACCACTACCACCCATCTCCACCTCCAGACTTTGCGAGATGCTACTGAGGTGTGCATCACCAGAACCATTTTGTACCAATGTGACCTTGCCTATGTGCAGCTGGGCCAGATCCAGATCACCGCTACCGTTGATTGTTATGTTTGCTTCAGCGACGGTACCGCTCGCTTGTATATCGCCAGATCCATCTGACGCAATAGTAAATTTATCGCCGTGCAATTTAAGTAATCTGATATCGCCACTACCCGTGTTGCTTAATTTATTGATGATAGGCATCGTTATTTTGACAGTTAGCGGAGTGTGATTCCACGATATGTGAAGTCCGCTTTTTCTTTTGTTGCGTATAACTAAGGTGTTTCCTTCAACCGTAGTTTCTATCTCACTGAGCAAATTGTCGTCACCGACGACAGAAACACCTACAGCACCTTCTGCGGTCACGATGACATCGAATGGCGTTGCATTGCTGATCGCATCGAAGGCAGTGACTGTACGTACTTCTGTGGTGATTTTGCCGCTACCTTTGAGTTCATCACCGTTAATGTTCACTTCGCATGCGCTAAGCGCAACGACGGTCGCAATTGAGGCAAGCAGCGAAGTAGCAAATTGGGTGGACGTCCGTCCTGATGGAGTGTGCATAGCTGCCTCGACGTAAGCGTTTAGAAGTTGACTAATAAATTAGGTGACCAGAAACCGTAGATTAAGCCAGATCAGGAAAAATTGGTGCAAGAGAGCGATAGAACGCAAAAATGAGGGAGTCAGCCGCATTAATGCAGGGTAAAAAGAGCTTCTACTTTAAAATAGACGACTTGGAGAGCAACGCAAGAGTATCTAAAAAGGTAAAGATATGGATTATGTATTACTCAAATCAGCAGACGGCGCAACAGCCAGTGTGACGATCCACGGTGCCCACGTTTGTTCCTGGATACCTGCCTGCGGCGAAGAACAACTCTTCTTAAGCAAGACCTCCGAGCTTCGTGAAGGCGTGGCGATACGGGGTGGCGTTCCGGTTATTTTTCCCCAATTTTCTGCTCTTGGCTCTTTAGCCAAACACGGCTTTGCGCGTACTTCCATCTGGCGTTTAGTGCGCTCAGGGCAAATCGAGAGTGGTGCGGCACAAGCCGTATTTGAACTGCAAGAGAGCGTGGCGAGTTTGCAAATCTGGCCGCATGTTTTCAGACTCGAACTGGTGGTGACAATAGCGCAAGACAGCATGCAGATTGCGTTAGTGGTGGTGAATAATGGCAACACCGCTTTCAGTTTCACCTCTGCACTTCACACATATTTCGCGGTTGATCAGATCGCCGATGTACGACTACATGGTTTGGCCGGTTTGCGCTATCGCGATATGGTCGCGCATACCGAGCATCAACTTGAATGCCACGAGAGTCTGCTCATCAACGGAGAAGTTGACAGAATCTATGCTGATCTACCTGGTGCAGTCGAGATTCACCAGCCACAACAAAGCTTGCTGATCAGCCAATCTGGTTTTGCCGATGCGGTGGTATGGAACCCCGGCGCAGAAAAAGGCTCGACGATCAGTGATCTGGAGCCAGACGGCTATCAGCGCATGGTGTGCATAGAGGCCGCCGCAATTTTGCGCCCGATACAACTCGCGCCGGGCATGTCATGGTCTGGTTCGCAAAGCGTGAAGGTTTTTGCTAAGAAAAATTGAAAGACCAGATTTGACTCAATGCTGAGCGGAAAAAAATGACTTAAGCGTCATGCCAGACTCGATCTGGCATCCAGAATTGACACTCCAGAAGGTAAAGTCTGGATATCGGATCAAGTCCGATATGACGATAACAGTCAGAAATATGCTTGTAAAATCGTAAGTACTGTATTAGTATATCAATACACGTAAATTGGAGTATCAGCATCATGAGACCAGAGCGCAGTTTATCTGCCGATATTTTTCAAGTCAGTACCGGCACTAGCGAGCCGATTTATCGCCAGCTCATCGAGCAATTACGTCGCCTGATCGCAGGTGGGCAAGCGCAGGCAAGCGACGCCATGCCATCGGTGCGCGAAGTGGCTACCGCGCTGGGCGTTAATCCGATGACGGTTTCCAAGGCCTACAGCATGCTGGAAGCTGAAGGTTTGCTGGCGCGCCGCCGTGGCCTTGGCATGGTGATCGCGCAAGGTTCACCGGATAAAGCCAGCCAGGAAAATCGGCTGGAATTATTGCGCCCGGGCTTACAGCGTATCGCGCAAGAAGCCAGGCAACTAGAGCTATCTGCCAGCCCGGTGCTAGCGTTGTTTAACAGTATTCTTAAAGGAAAATAACATGGATGCATTAGTCAATATCACATCGTTAGGAAAGTCGTTCGGCACGCAATCGGTCTTGAAAGATCTGGATTGGGCGATACAGCCTGGCAGCATCGTGGGCTTACTCGGACGTAATGGTGCCGGTAAATCGACACTGCTGGAATGCATGCTCGGTTTGCGCGATCGCGACGCTGGTGCGATCAGCTTATTCAATGAAAATAATAAGGAACTGAGTTCAGACAATAAGGCGCGCATCGGTTATGTGCCACAAACCAGCGATCTGTTTGAATGGCTGACTGCGGCTCAGATGCTGGCGTATTTTCGTGCGCTGTATCCACGCTGGAACGAAGCCAAGGTACAGGAGTTGATGCAACGCTGGGAGTTGCCCTTTGATAAAATCATCAGCAAATTTTCGGTTGGGCAAAAACAAAGATTGTCGATCATCCGTGCGCTGGCACATGAGCCAGAATTGCTGGTGCTGGATGAACCCGTCTCCAGCCTAGACCCAGCCGGGCGCAGGGATTTTTTGCGTGAGCTGGTCGATAGCGTCATCGATAAGCAAACCACGATTATTTTTTCTACCCATATTTTGTCGGATCTGGAACGTATCGCGATGGATGTCGCGTTTTTACAAGGCGGTCGTATCGTGCATCAGCAAGCGCTGGATGACATGATAGACAATACCGTGCGCATCACCGGCAGCGCTGCCGATATCGCGCAACTTAAACCGCAAAAAACCCTGCAAACCAGCGATACCCGTGACGGCAGCAGCAAATTGCTGGCGCAGTTCGATCAGGTCCAATTGCAGCTGTTACAGTCAAACAATCAGCTGAGAATAGAAAAAATGGGGCTGGAAGATTTGTTTATCGAGATGACACAATGAGCGCGCCATTTACCATGAATTTTGCAAATAAAAATTCCATGATGCCGCATCTGTTTCAAGTATGGATGCAACCGGTGTACGGCCGCTTAAATCTTGAAGGTAAAAAAATCTTGTGGGCTTTGCTAAGCGTTATTCCTTTGCTGGTGATTGCGCTTTATCTACTACTTTCATTTTCTTCTTCTAATGAAATTCGTATGGAAGCACTCGCTCTGGCCGCCTTAGCCGGTCTCGCAACCGATGCCGGATTGATCCTGGTATTTTGGTTCATCACACTGAGCTCCAGCTTGGCGCTGCAATATTCTCCGGCCAATGCCAGTCTGGTGCCGCATTTGAAGCGTCATCTGCAATGGGCATTGGCGCTTCCCATTATCGTATTACCGATCATACCTGCTGCCGCAGTGGCATATAACAGCACTGAATTCGTTGCACTCACCTGGTTGATTTGCGTTATTACGATGTTGATATTAACTGCTACAGTCAGAAATAAATGGATGGGTTTCGTCCTTGCCGCCGTCGCGCAGTTACCTATGCTCTTGCGCGGAATAAATATCCCTTTCGGCTCGTTGAAGAGCTTTAATCAGGCCATCTTATTGATCCCTTTCGGACTGCTCATGATTGCCCTGCTTCTGCACTGGATCTTCGCCAAGGGTGAACATCTCTTTAAACGCCGCGAACACATCGTTATATTGCAGGAAGTAATGAAAGGAAATACCAGTTGGAATTTTTCTGGCGTGTTTAGAATTTTTTTACCGTACTATCTGCATCTGCTGAAACAGCGTTTGCAGCGCCGAAAAAATGCAGGACAACTACTACCGTTTGTGCTGGGGCCGCAGGCGCATTGGAGTAGTATTTTTCTGCAGGCTTTAGGCATGGCGACGCTAATGGGTTTGTATTTTTTTGTTCTGGTATCTAGAGATACTAGCGCAACGGACAATGCGCTCTTTATCTTGACGCCAATAATGAGTTTTCTTTTGATGCCTGTCGTTTATATCGCAGCCATACAAGTTAACCTTTATCAAAGCCGTGGCGCGCAAAGTTTGCTCAGTCTTAGTCCAGTAGTGACATCGAATAACATGCAGACCAGAGTTTTGCTAATGTATGTTATGCGGCAGTATTGCATTTTAATGGGCATCCTATTCTTCATCACTGTGTTTGTTTGCGAATGGATGATCACGAGTGTTCTGATACGCAATATAATTTACCTAAGTTACTTTAGCATGCTCCCTCTGAGTATCAGCCTGCTCAGAAATTATGCCCAGATGCAAAGCATCATGGATATCCGGATGGCACGCATTCTACTGGGCTGGTTTGCACTCTTATCGGTATCGCTAATGGTCGTTAATTTTGCACCTTTGATTCCTTACTGGATGCTTTGCGTACTCATTGTTGTATGCACGGCAGTGTTACTATTGCGCCGCTGGAATGCATTGACGCGGCTTGACGTTGTATTTCCGGTTGGCCGCGCGGTTTAATTTTCGTTGTTCTCTTTCTCAGATAAAAAATCAGGAAAAGTAATGCACATTCTCAGCACAAAATTCAAAGTAATCATGCTCATGGCGGCCGCACTCACTTCGCTGTCTCAGCCGACATCGGCCGCAAGCTTACCGAAAGGTATCAGCGAAATCAGCAGTGTCGAAGGCATCACCGAATATCGCTTGCAAAATGGTTTGAAAATACTTCTGATGCCAGATGCCTCTAAACCTACTGTGACGGTGAATGTGACTTATTTGGTTGGTTCACGGCATGAAAATTATGGTGAAACCGGGATGGCGCATTTGCTTGAACATCTGATGTTCAAAGGCACGCCAACAAATGCCAAAATCACTGAAGAATTCAATCAGCGTGGCATGCGTATGAACGGCACGACCTCGCTAGACCGCACCAATTACTATGAATTATTTCAAGCCAGTGACGATAATTTGAAATGGGCGTTGGCGATGGAAGCCGACCGCATGGTGAATTCAAATATCGCGCAAAAGGATCTCGCTTCCGAAATGACTGTAGTACGCAACGAGTACGAAAGTGGAGAAAATTCACCTGGCGGTGTATTGATGAAACGTCTGCAAAGCGTGGCCTACGATAGCCACAATTACGGCCATTCTACAATCGGACATCGCAGCGATATCGAGAACGTCAAGATAGAAAATTTACGTGCGTTTTATCGTATGTACTATCAGCCGGATAATGCTGTCTTGCTGGTGGCAGGTAAGTTTGATCAAGATAAGGCGCTTAACTGGATCGCTAGCTCTTTTGCTGCGATTGCCAAGCCAGCACGCACGCTGCCAGTATTTTGGACTACAGAGCCAACTCAGGACGGTGAGCGCAGTTTTGTGGTGCGCCGCAAAGGCGATGTGCAGCTGGTGATGTTGGCGTATAAGGTTCCCGCTGCTTTGCATGCCGATAGAGACGCCTTGGATTTTGCCAGCAGTATTTTGACGAATGCACCGCATGGCCGCTTGCATAAGCAATTGGTCGAAACCGGTAAAGTGGTACAGGTGTTTTCGACTGGCATGGGGAGCGTCGATGTTGGCTTGAAAATTATCGGTGCTGTGGTGAAGAAGGGTGAATCGGTCGACGTGGCCAAAGATATTTTGGTCGCAGGAATAGACGATTTCAAGAAAAATCCACCGACAGTAGAAGAGATGGCAAGGGTCAAGCGCGAGAGTGCCAATACCTACGAGAAAATTCTGAACAATCACGAAACGCTTGGCGTTGGTATGTCAGAATATATTGCGATGGGCGACTGGCGTTATTTCTTTAAAGACCGCGACGATACTGAAAAGGTCACAGCAGAGCAGGTGAATGCCGCTGTTAAACACTATCTGGTACGTGACAATCGCACAGTCGGCATGTTTGTACCAGAAGACGCACCGCAGCGCGCTGAGATTCCTTCCGCTCCGGCAATGGCCGAGGTGATGAAAGATTTCAAGGCCAAAGAAAATACCTTGAGTGCAGAAGTATTTGATCCTAGCCCGGCAAATATCGAGCAGCGTACTCAGCACATGACTATAGGTGGTTTGCAACTCGCCCTACTAACAAAAAAAACGCGTGGTGAAACCGTGAATGTGGCACTCGATTTGCATTGGGGCGACGAGAAAAGTTTACTGGGTAAAAAACATATTGCCTCTTTTACTGGCAATTTACTCGCGAGCGGTACTAGCAAATTTACCCGTGCACAATTAACCGATGAATTTTCCAAATTAAAAATTAGCGGCGGTCTGTATTCATTCCAAACCACTAAACCGAATTTGCCAGCAGCACTGGCATTGCTTGGGCATATCCTACGCGAAGCGAGTTTCCCCGAGATGGAATTTCGTCAGAGCCGTGAACGCGCTCTGGTCGGTATCGAGGCCAGTCGCAATGAACCCGGAAATGTCGCCAGCAGGGCGATGGCATTGCATTTCAATGCCTATCCAAAAGGAGATTTCCGCGCTGCAGAAACGCTAGACGAGACTTTGCTCAACATCAAAGCGCTAACATTAGACGATATCAAGTCCTACCATCAGCAGTTTTATGGTGTATCGAAAGCGGAGTTGTCTATCGTCGGCGATTTTGATATTGCCAGTACCACACAAGCGGCAGAACAGGTTTTCTCGGGATGGATAAGCAAGGCAGCTTATGCCCGCCTAGTCAGCCAGCGCATACCTGTGCCTGCAGTGCGCCAGACATTTGATACGCCCGATAAAGAAAACGGCTACTACCTCAGTCGTATGAATCTGGTATTAAAAGAAGATGACGCGGATTTTCCTGCTTTACGAGTAGGCAATTATATTTTTGGTGGTGGTGCGGGCTTAAATTCGCGCTTGATGGAACGTCTGCGGCAAAAAGACGGCTTGTCTTACGGCGGCAGTTCTAGCCTGTCTGCTGGTGAAATAGACCCCGATGGTAGTTTCAGTATCAATGCGATTGCTGCGCCACAAAATCTGGGCAAGGTCGAGAATGCGGTGAACGAAGAATTAAGCCGTGTGCTTAAAGACGGCTTTACCGCAGAGGAATTAAGTCGCGCAAAATCAGGTTTGTTACAGCAGCGACTGCAGGGCCGAACCACTGATGGCAGCGTGGCAGGTATTTGGAATTCGAATCTTTACCTGGCACGCAATTGGGCATGGACGCAGGCGATGGATGACAAAATTGCTGCGCTTACTTTAGCGCAAGTGAATGCGGCATTTAAGAAGTACATAGCGCCATCCAAAATGAGTGTATTTATTGCGGGAGATGAGGCGAAGATGAAGGCCGTGAAGTAAGTTTAAAAAATTTCAGAGAAATACATGCAAACATATCAGGCAATAAAACATCTGCACATGAGTTGCGCGGCGTTCAGCGTGAGTTTTTTTATTTTACGTTTTATCTGGATGCTGCGTGGCTCTAGCATGTTGCAACAACGCTGGGTGCGTATCGTGCCGCATGTGGTGGATACTATTTTGCTGGCAAGCGCCTTGACGATGGTCTATTGGAGTGGGCAAATTCCATTTCAGCAAACGTGGCTCGGTGCCAAGGTCGTGGCCTTGCTCGTCTATATCGTTTTGGGATCGATTGCTTTAAAACGTGGTAAAACATCACAAAGCAGAGCGCTTGCGTTTGTCGCTGCTTTGCTTGTGTTTAGTTACATTGTGGCAGTCGCGATGAGCCGGCAAGTGTTGCTGTTCTAATCTGAAATGTTGAGGTCATCCTTATATTCTGAATAATCCTAAATTCCTTAGTTGGACGGGTTCGAGTGTGCATTTTTCTGCGTCTTTGGCAAGGCGCGACGACGAAGCAACCTCCACGTTGATAGGAGGAGTAACGATGTCCAAAGGCGCGGAAAAGTGTGCAATCGTACCCGTAGCGCTCTCACCAAAATGGTGGGCAGAAAAAACACAATGAAAGTCAATAAACATGCGGCTTTCCAGACGAAATTTAGCGGTCAACTGAGGAATTTAGGATAATTTTCTATGCCTTTGCCCGGATCATATCTGCTGCCTTCTCACCAATCATCATACTTGGTGCATTGGTATTGCCGCCGATTAAAGTAGGCATGATAGAAGCATCAACTACGCGCAGACCTTGCAGCCCATGCACTTTGAGATCAGGTGCGACTACCGCCATTGCATCGACGCCCATTTTGCAGGTGCCGATCGGGTGATACACGGTGTCAGTGTACTGGCGCAGGATGGCGCGAATCTCGTCGTCGGTCTGTACATTAGCAGTCAGATAATCGCTAGTGCGTGCGGCTTTGAGCGCTGGTGCATCAAGTAATTGACGCGTCAATTTAAAGCCTTTGAGCATCCCCTCAATATCATCTGGATGTTCAAGAAAACGCGGATTGATTAGTGGCGCTGCCATCGGGTCGGTGTTGGCGAGAGTGACTTCCCCCACACTTTTTGGTCGTAGTAAGCAGACATGGCAAGAATAGCCGTGACCCAGATGCTGTTTACGCGCGTGATCGTCAACCATACCGACCACAAAGTGCAATTGTATGTCTGGGACAGACAAGTTATTGTCAGTTTTAAGAAAACCGCCATATTCAGCAGCATTGGTCGTTAACATGCCACGTCGTCCTCTGAAATAACGCCAGCATTCGCGCAATATTCTCATACTGCCAGCCAAAGAAATACCAATAAGATCGAGGTTTTTTGAGCGAAATTTAAAAACAAAATCCGGGTGATCTTGCAAATTTTTTCCTACCCCTGGCAGATGATGCACCAACGGAATACCCAAAGCTTGCAGCGCATTGCCATCACCTACGCCAGACAGCATTAATAATTGCGGTGACTGTAATGCTCCAGCCGCAAGCAAAATTTCGCACTTTGCCCGGATGGTTTTTTGTCGGCCATTTTGCACATACTGCACACCGACGGCACGCTTCCCCTCAAACAAAATCCGCGTGACGTGGCAGCCTGTTTCAACCTGCAGATTGGCGCGGGCATTTGCTTGCGGCACCATATGAGGATGCAAGTAGGCACGTGCCGCAGTCCAGCGTTCACCTTGATGCTGCGTGACTTGATACACGCCTAAACCTTCTTGTTCTTCGCCGTTAAAATCATTGTTGATGTTAAATCCCGCTTGCTTTGCTGCATCCAGATAAATTTGTTGAAATGGATTGTCGGTACGCAGTTCTTCGACATGCAGTGGCCCGTCTTGACCGTGAAAATGCCCGCCATGTGTGGCGTTATTTTCGGAGCGCTTGAAATAAGGCAGCACTTCGTCATAAGACCAACCGGTATTGCCAAGTGCCGCCCACTCATCATAATCTTGTCTATGGCCACGGGTGTAGATCATGGCGTTGATGCCCGATGAACCACCTAGCATTTTTCCGCGTGGCTGGTAGCCACGTCTGCCATTCAAACCAGGCTGTGGTAGCGTTTCAAATGCCCAATTATTTAACGACGTTGGAACCATGGCGATTCCACCTAATGGCACTTTGACGACTTGGCTATCGCCTCTGCCTCCGGCTTCCAATACGGTCACGCTAATGTTTGGATCTTCCGTCAAGCGTGATGCCACGGCACAACCACCGGAACCACCACCGACCACAATGTAGTCTGCCATTAATTCGTTCATATTTCGTCTCTCTTTTCTTGGATTTATCTAGCCCGGCTCAATATCGCAAATCGGTGATGAAGTAAATGTCGAGAGTAGCAAGCTGTCGTGATTAAGAGGTCTTACTATTCCATTGCTGGCAAGCTAAACCAAAAGCTGGTTCCCTTACCTATTGTGCTGACAAAACCGATTTCCCCATGCATTTTTTCGATATACGATTTGCTAATAGATAAGCCTAAACCGGTGCCTCCTTGTTGACGGCTATCCGTACCGTCGGCTTGAGTAAAAGGTTCAAAGATGCGCGGCTGGAACGAGTGAGGAATTCCGGCACCGACGTCAGTCACTTCCACCTTGTAGTAGTTTTTTCCTTGCTCTGAGTACGGAAAAATTTGTAGTCTAACCACGTCACCTTTAGGCGAGAATTTGGACGCATTCGACAAAAAATTGGCCAGCACTTGCATTAACCGATCTGTATCGGCCGCTACCCATGCGTGATCAGGATGGTTAAACAACTGTAGTCTCACATGTAAACCCATCGCATAGGCGGTATTGGCTTCTATTGCATCGGCCACCAGAGGGATCAGATCAAGTCGTTCCGACTTAAATAACATGTTGCCACTGGCGAGTTTTTCCATGTCGAGAATGTCGTTGACTAAGCCAACCAGGCGACGGCTATTGTCGTGGGCAATTTTGATCAAATGCTGCGCTTTTTCTGGCAATACCCCACCTATGCCGGCTTCAAGTAAACCAAGTGAACCGCGAATCGATGTTAACGGTGTGCGCAACTCATGACTAACGACCGAAATGAATTCGGATTTGAGTTGATTGATGCGATGGCGTTCGCTGACATCGAGCATAAAAACACCCCATTCGCTATTCGAGTTTTCCAAATAACTTAGCCCAATCAAAACGGGCACTTTTTTTCCACTAGCATGTCTTAGTATTACCTCGAATGGCGCAGTGCTGCCTGTCTCGAGCAATTCGTTGTAAGCGAGTTGGCAGGTGTGGAGATCTTGGCCTTCCAGCAAGATGTTCCAAATGGCTTGTTGCTGAACTAATTGAGCCAATGAATAGCCGCAGATTTGCAAAAATAGTTGGTTGGCTTCACTGAGTTGGCCAAGACCAGAACCCTGCGCAATGCCAATTAAATTGGAGTTGGTTAGTCGCTTTAATCTTTGTTCGCTATTTTGCAGTGCATCCAATGTGTTGCGCTGTTCGGTGATGTCTTCGATCATCCAGACCGCGCCTCGTACATAACGATCCGATACCATGGCCTTGCCAACTATACGGGCAAGAAACGACGAGTCATCGATGCGTTTAACCTGCCATTCCAGGTCGACTAGCTCATCTGAAATAAGCTTGGGAATCACGAGTTCTGAGAAGGCTTTGTAATCTGCTTCATCCCGATACAAGAATGTGGATTTGATACCTATCATGTCTTTGACATCATTGAACCGGCAAAGATCGGCGAGTGTTTTGTTGGCGCGAATAATTTTTCCGTCGCTCACAAACATGACACCGACAGGCGCATTGGAAATCAGTATTTCTTGCTCATGCGCCAGTTGTTTATAACGTTCGTTGCTTTTGCGCATTAACTCTTCATGATGCAGCGAAGCTTGTTCTGCGTTCTTGCGTTCAGTAATGTCAACTTGCGTACCTAGCATACGCAATGCCCGTCCTTCGGCATCCCATTCAATGACACTACCTACAGACACGACCCAGCGCCAAATACCGGATATTGATTTTAGGCGAAACTCGGCCCTAAATTCTTGTTTTCCACGGGACGAAAAATGGTCTTGATATGCTTGCTTTAGAGTAGCAACATCGTCGGGGTGAACACTCTCGTTCCAAAAAAAATTCCAGAATTTTTTAGAGTCATGAAAATAGTCTGGTTCCAGCCCAAGCATTTTTACATACTCAGGACTATATTTTCCTTCGCCTGTTTGTACATTTAAGTCATACAGACCTAAATTAGATACTTGCGTGACTAGACGCACTTGTTGCTCCGCACTCATTAACTTTTCTTCTGCGCGCTTTTGTTCCGTAATATCAGTGAGAAATCCGTGCCAAAGCACGCTGCCGTCGGCGAGCAATTGTGGATGGGCATCACCCATCACCCAACGTTCTTTTTCATTCCTTCGTATCCGATATTCTTGATGCCAGGTCTGCAGGCTCGCCGCAGAGGTATTAATAGCAGCAATTAGGGCGTCGATGTCGTCAGGATGAATTAATTTAAGTAAAGGCGCACCGTTTTCTCTGACCTGCTCTGGCTTAATACCATAAATATCGATAATTCCCTTGCTCGCATAAGGAAAACAAACCTTTCCATCGGCAAAGCGCTGAAACTGGTAAAAGAAAACATTGGGAAAAAGCTCAGAAAAATTCGATAGCAAGACGTGACTATTGAGAAGTTGGGTTTTATGTTCATGTTCATCAGTAACGTCAGTCATCAAACACACCATACGTGCCGGGCGATTGTCGCTGGTTCGGGCGACAATAGAGCCGCGCGAGCGTAGCCATTTCCAATTGCCATCGCGGCACAATTGACGATGTTCATCTTGATACACGTTTGAGTTACCGTCGAGGCAAGACCGCATTGCTTGCATCGTCTGCTTGGCATCGTCTGGGTGCAGGCGCTTTATCCATTCATCAATGTGATGGCCGAATTCACCGGAAGTAAAGCCTAGAATTTTTTGATAGCCGGGAGAAAAAAATACGTCATCTGTCAGCAGATTCCAATCCCAAAGGCTTTCACCGATAGTTTCAAGAAAGACGCGCAGATCCGTAACCGATTCGCCTATTTCGCCGTGTGCTGTACTTAAGTTATCTTCGTTCTTGGACATGAGTTGTGTCGTTAAAAGATGATCTTTGGTTGCTGGCGAAAAATCTAATGGGACATTAGCAGCGTCGAATTGAGTATAGACACTATTTCTACTAAAACACATACTGACGCAAATTTACCGTTTTGTCATTTTCGTGCTTTGTGCAGAGCAAGATAATAAATGAATAAATGCTGAATGCGCATACAGTATTTATTCGTAAAGCGTTAAAATACGGTGTTTCCAAGTTTGATTATCCCGTGAACCCAAACGTTCGAAAAATTATTCATTGCGATTGCGATTGCTTCTATGCAGCCGTCGAGATGCGTGACGATCCCCGATTGCGCGGCCAGCCATTGGCGGTAGGTGGCAGGGCAGATCAGCGTGGGGTAGTGGCCACCTGCAATTACGAAGCGCGTGCTTTTGGCGTGCGCTCGGCGATGCCAACTTCATTGGCGATCCGCCGCTGCCCGGCATTAATTGTCTTGCCGCCAGCAATGGAAAAATACCGTGAAGCCTCACGTCAGATTCTTGCTATTTATCGTGACTACACTGATGCGGTAGAACCTCTATCGCTAGATGAAGCCTACCTCGATGTGAGCAATTCATCGCATCACAAAGGCAGCGCAACTTTGATCGCGCAAGAAATACGCGCCAGGATTAAAGCAACAGTAGGCATTACTGCATCAGCGGGTGTCGCATCGAATAAATTTTTAGCAAAGATTGCCAGCGACTGGAATAAGCCTGATGGTTTGTTTGTTATTTTGCCAGATCAAGTAGTAGCCTTTGTCGCAGCCTTGCCAGTGGCACGTTTGTTCGGGGTAGGTAAAGTGACCGCAGCCAAATTGCATGGCATGGGTATTCAGACTTGCGATGATTTATTGCGATGGTCGCATCCCGATCTGCTACAGCAATTTGGAAAAATGGGTACCAGTTTGTATTTACTATGCCGAGGTATCGACAGACGTGAAGTAATTTCATCATCTGAACGCAAGTCCGTTAGCGTTGAAGAAACCTACACGATAGATCTGCCAGATCTGGCCGCCTGTCAAGCAGAGTTGCCAGCGCTATATGCTTCTCTGCAAACACGTATGCAGCGTGCCAAAGCCGAAGACAGCATACAAAAATTGTATGTGAAAATTCGTTTTGCAGATTTCCGTCAAACCACGGTGGAATGTCGTGGCAATACACTAGACGAAACGGTATATGCAGAATTATTAGAGACCGGTTATCTACGTGGCAAGCAAGCGGTGCGCTTACTCGGGCTGGGTACGCGTTTGGCGGATGTCAAACCTGAGCAGCAACTGGGGCTGTTTACTATTATCAAAAACGACGAGCATTAGAGTGGTGCGACCGACAGGAATCGAACCTGTATTGCGGGCTTCGGAGGCCCGTATCCTATCCGTTGGAAGACGGTCGCGTGTGAGGATTTTATGTGCAGGCCGCTATTGTATCCGCTTGAGTCTGATTATGCATGCCGGAACATTCTCTAATTTGCCTGTCTTATACGATTCAGCTTGATTTTGGCAAAAATGTCATGATTCGGCGTATTTTTGACCGAATCTGGCCTAAAGCATTGCGCTTTTTCATTTCAAATGAGGCGCTTTACTTTATAATCTCGGGTTAATCCCTAGCAATACTCTATTCTTTAATGTAACGAGGAAACCATGATCGATTCACACGACGACCACGAATCACCAATCAAAACCCCTAAACAACTCATCGTTGCTGTACTGGCAGGCTTGTTAGTCCCGATTGTTATTATCGTCATGTTGATTCAGTACGTCGCCAATGATAAAAAAGTAGGCGCTGGTTCATCGGCACAAACACCAGAGGCGATTGTTGCACGCATTAGCCCGGTAGCAAATGAAGGCTACACTTTCAAAGACGCTACTGGTCCTAAAGTATTGCAGTCAGGCGAAGCGGTTTATAAAATGGTTTGTTCAGCTTGCCATGATAGTGGTGCAGCTGGCTCACCTAAGTTTGCCGATGCAGCAGCTTGGAACCCAAGAATTGCACAAGGCTATGATAAAGTTGTTGCCAATGCTATAAGCGGCCTGCGCGCTATGCCAGCTAAAGGCGGCAACCCGGATTTGGACGATATTGAAGTTGCCCGCGCCGTTGTACATATGGCTAACGCTGGTGGTGCCAAGTTTAAGGAGCCCGAAGTCAAAGCGGCTGCAGAGGCTTCAGCAAAATAGTTACTCGTCGCATAATAAAAAGCCAGCCTGTTGCAATAACAGACTGGCTTTTTTGTTGCCTTTCGTTCCTCCCCCTCAGAAGGAGAAGGAACTTTAAAGCGACGCTGCAAGTACAGCACCTTCCCGTATTGCACGTTTAGCATCCAGTTCCGACGCCAAGGCTGCGCCACCGATTTTATGAAATCTTGGCCCATTTTCTCCCTGCTGATCTGGCATCAATTCGGTCAATGGATCTTGGCCTGCACATAAAATTACGTTGTCTACTTCCAGCAGGCGGGCTTCGCCATTGATGCTAATGTGCAAACCTTTGTCATCAATTCGCTGATATTCAACTCCTGCCAGCATTTCCACTTTGTTTCTTTGCAGAGTGGCGCGATGCACCCAGCCCGAGGTTTTGCCTAAGTCCGCACCAAGTTTGCTTGTCTTGCGTTGCAGTAGATAAATTTGTCGAAATGGTGTTGCGACAACAGGCGCAATCAAACCGCCATTTTGCACCGCTTGAGGGTCAACACCCCATTCGGCAAACCAGTGCGCCAAAGAAACCGGTAGAGACGTACTCGGGTCATGCAAAAGATATTCGGCAACGTCAAAACCGATACCGCCCGCGCCAATAATGGCAACGCGTTTGCCCACAGCTTTCTTATGCAGCAAGACATCGATATACGACAAGACTTTGGCGTGTTCAACACCTTCTATGCGCGGTGTACGTGGCGCGATTCCGGTGGCGAGAATAATGTGATCGAAATTTTGCTTCAATAATTCATCGCGACTTACACGTTGCCCGAGCTTTACCTTCACGCCAGTAATTTCTAAACGACGCTTGAAGTAGCGCATGGTTTCGGCAAATTCTTCCTTGCCGGGAATCTGCATGGCGATATTGAACTGGCCGCCAATTTTTTCGCTACTTTCAAATAGAGTGACATCGTGACCACATTCGGCGGCAACAGTGGCGGCCGATAAACCCGCAGGCCCCGCGCCCACCACCGCAATGCGTTGGCGTTTGTTTGTTTTGACATATTTCAGCTCAGTCTCAAACGCGGCACGCGGGTTCACCAGGCAAGAGGCACGTTTATTTGCAAAAGTATGATCAAGGCAGGCCTGGTTGCAGGCGATGCATGTATTGATTTCATCCGCCCGACCGTTGGCTGCTTTCAATACAAATGCAGGGTCAGCCAAAAACGGTCGTGCCATTGATACCATATCCGCATCGCCATGTGCGATGATCGCTTCTGCCTGATCAGGCATATTGATCCGGTTTGATGCCACAACAGGAATGTTGACTGCTTTTTTTAAACGCCCAGCCACGCTGGCAAATGCGGCACGCGGTACTGACGTGACGATGGTCGGTACCCGCGCTTCATGCCAACCTATACCA
Organism: Undibacterium sp.; assembly: GCA_025359635.1. GTDB lineage: Bacteria > Pseudomonadota > Gammaproteobacteria > Burkholderiales > Burkholderiaceae_D > Undibacterium. Next base: position 21,182 of record JANYFV010000201.1, read on the forward strand.
GTGTTCAAAATTGTCACGCCGGCAACTTCTAGTGCCTGTGCTACCGTAATGACTTCATCCCAGCTATTGCCGCCTTCAACCAGATCAAGAATCGAATGGCGATACATAATAATAAAATTGGCACCGACCGCAGCGCGTACCCTTCGTACTATCTCTACCGGTAAGCGCATGCGGTTTTCTATCGAGCCGCCCCAGCGGTCTTGCCTCTGGTTAGTTCGTACACACAAAAATTGATTCAGCAAATATCCTTCACTGCCCATGATTTCGATACCGTCATAACCCGCTTTTTGTGCCAATCGCGCGCAGCGGACATAATCTTTAATCGTGCTTTCAATACCTGACTCACTCAAGGCCTTCGGGGTAAACATCGAGATCGGCGATTTTTTACTGGAAGCCGACACCACAAAAGGTTGATAACCATAGCGGCCAGAATGCAAGATCTGCATCAAAATCTTACCGCCTTCTTCATGCACAGCTTCAGTCACTTTACGATGGTTCCAGATATCCACCAAACTATTCATGGTGCCGCCAAATGGCAACAGCCAACCACGCCGGTTTGGTGAAATACCGCCGGTAACAATCAAGCCAACCCCACCACGGGCCCGCTCCTTAAAATATGCAGCTAATTTCGGGTAGTTATAAAACCTGTCCTCCAAACCGGTATGCATAGAACCCATGATGCAGCGGTTACGTAGTTGGGTGAAGCCAAGATTAAGGGGCGCTAATAAGTGGGGATAGTGAGGGGATGTCATGAATAGTTGAATGTCGATATCGCGAAAACTAAATAGGAGCTTGCTTCTAAACGCTTGTCGTGACTGGGTTTAGAGGAAAAAACTGATTTAGTCTTATTTTTGAAATAAAGCTATGTCAAGAGGAAAAATAAATTTTTTCAATTTTTCAGGTATTGCTAAAAATTTCGCACTAAATCGGGGCATATTTTTTTGCATTTAAAAGAAATCGATTTCAAATTGAGCAATAACATCAATACAGAAACAGAAAATTTATAGACGCCCAAACCGCACGATCTTGCGTTACAAATTTTTACAAAGTCATCTGCATAAAAAAAGAATAATATTTTGCATCAGCTAATTTAAACAAATATAAAAGGACATCGTGTGTAATTAGCTTAATTGCCATGTTATTTTTGTCTTAAGCACAAAAATACAGCGGTGCTCTATGTGGGATTTTAGTGAAAAATTCGGGTTGTTGTTTTTTTGTGAATCCAAAAATTCGCGTGTTGACACTAGGGTCGGCAAAATGGTTCCATCTGATGTGGCTACTTTTTGACAGAATTATTTACATAAATAAGTTTTGAAAATTGAACTTATTTACAAAAATTACACATGCACTTTGTGTATATGCGAAAAGTAACCGTCAAAGGGATGTGGATTTTTGTACGGGTGATCCCTGGCAAAAATTAGCGTTTAATGTGCTCACGAAGTGAAAATTATTAGTTCAAAATTCTAAGCGGAGGTTGATAGTCATGGTTGAAAAGATATTATCCCGATCAGTACGATTGATGTTTACGGGTGGTTTGGTATTGGGTGCGCAATTGGTTGGTGCGCAAGAAGAAGCGCCAATGCAAAGAGTTGAAGTTACAGGTTCACGTATTCCCACCGTCAATTTGGAAGGATCAAGCCCAATTACAGTTTTGGGCGCAAAAGATATCAAGATTGACGGTGTGCGCAATGTAGAAAGTTTGATCAATAACTTGCCACAAGTCTTCGCCTCCCAATCGGGTAGCGTATCTAACGGCGCAAGTGGTACGGCTACAGTCGATTTGCGCGGTCTAGGTACAAACCGCACTTTGGTTTTGGTAAATGGCCATCGTATGCCACAGGGTAGCCCTGGTACAACGGCAGCCGACTTAAATCAAATCCCAGCAGGCTTGATTAAGCGCGTAGAGGTATTAACGGGTGGCGCTGGTGCAGTTTATGGTGCAGACGCAGTTGCAGGCGTGGTCAACTTCATTATGAATGATCGCTTTGAAGGCGTGCAAATTGACGTTAACGGTAGCGGCTATACACACAAGCAACAACGCACAGCTGGTGTCGCAAATTTGGTTGAAACACGCGGCTTAACAAATCCAAAGGAATTTAAAGTGCCAGGCGACATCACTTCGCCAGATGGTAAGGAAAAAGAAGTCAGCTTGTTAATTGGCGGTAATTTTGCCGGTGATAAAGGTAATGCAACGATCTATTTTAATTACAAGAAGACCGATAAGCTGTTGCAATCCGAACGCGATTTCAGCGCTTGTTCCTTGTCCGCGAGTGTAACTAAAGGCTTTTCCTGCGGCGGTTCGGGTACGAGTGCGACTGGGCGCTTCACTGCGCCAGATAATAAGGTTTACACAGTAGCTGATGCGGCTGGCACGATGCGCCCATTCGTCAATGCAACAGATCAATACAACTTTGGTCCAAGTAACTACTTCCAACGTCCGGATGAGCGTTATGGCGTTTCTAGTTTTTTTCATTATGATATAAATGACCAGGCACGCATCTACACAAACTTTGCATTTCACAGCGATACAAGCGATGCACAAGTCGCACCAGGTGGTATTTTTGGCAATGTCTACACTTTAGGCTTCGACAATCCTTTATTATCTGCTAGCGCGCGTACAGCTTTTGGCTTAACAAAAGCGGGCGATACAGCAGATGTTGTCATTCAACGTCGTAATGTTGAAGGCGGCGGTCGCGATTCCTCGTTTCAAAATACTTCTTTCCGCTCCTTATTTGGTATTAAGGGTGATTTAAATAGCTCATGGACCTATGACATCTTTGCACAAACCGCAAAAGTCGATTTCGCCGGTAGTCAAAATAACTACTTCTCAGTAGAGAAAGGTAAAAAAGCATTAGACGTCGTCAACGTTGGTGGAAAAGCGGTATGCCGATCTTTTGCCGATGGTAGTGATACTAATTGCGTACCTTATAATCCTTTCGCCCTAGGCGCTGTAACAGCTGCACAATTGGCATATATCCAGGTTCCAGGTAGTGCATCAGGGTTCACTAGACAGCAAATTCAAGGCGCAAACCTTTCTGGCGATTTGTCTGCATATGGCTTGAAAATGCCAACTGCAAAAGAGGGCGTTGGTGTTTCTTTTGGTTTAGAGCGTAGGGTTGAAGAAATCGCTTTCCGTCCTGACGGCCCATCTCAAGCGGGTGACCTGGATGGTTCTGGTGGCCCTGCAACCCC
>JANYFV010000202.1 GCA_025359635.1 Undibacterium sp.
ATCGTCAGATCACACAATAGAAGGTCCGGGTTATAGGTGCGCACTACCGCGAGCGCCTGACTACCTTCCGAGCAAGTCTCGATCCGATTGACGCCTAGTGCGCGTAGCGTGGTGCTGGCTATCTCCATTTGTATCGGATCATCTTCTAAAATCAAGACATGTAAATTTGCCTCTAATGCGAACTCAAGAGATGTTTTTTGCACCTTCGCGATGTCATTTCCAGGGCTGACTGCAATCGTCGAAATGTCGACGATGTCCACAGTATCTAGATGAAGAAAAAGATGCACCTGGTGCTCGATGCGTTCAAGCAAAGGCAACAATTGTCGAACGATAGACTCAGCCTGAGATAAATCGCCACCAGATTTTAATTGCTCTAACTGATGGCATAAATCAGCAAAACCATTTGCTCCCACAGTGCGTGCGCTAGACTTTAAACGATGACCCAAAGCACATAAATCATCGAGATTTTTTGCCGACAATGCATCGTCAATTTCAGACATGCTTTTGCGAGCAGAGTCGATAAATTTTTGAGCAAATATGCCGACTTTTTCAGGCGTTTTACTGAAAAACTTTGCCAGAACAGAAAAATCGATACATACATTGTCGTCGACCAACTCAATCTGACCGGTGTTCTCTATCAGCGGCGTCGCTGCTTGCTTCTCGTCTGGTGCTAACCAGCGTAGCAATGTGCTATAAAACACATCAGGCGAAAAAGGTTTGGAAATAAAATCATTCATGCCCGCAGACAAACAATGTATGCGATCTTCGTTCATGGCATTCGCAGTAATCGCAATGATCGGCAAATCAGTCAGGCCGGGCATGTCGCGCAAAATTCGGCTAGCCTCTAAGCCACCCATCACGGGCATTTGTATATCCATTAAAACGCAGTCAAACTTTTGCTGCGCCAGTAAATCCAGCGCTAACTTGCCATTTTCTGCCACTACCACTTCGCATTTAACTACCTCTAACAATTCTGTCGCGATCTGCTGATTAAATTGATTATCTTCGACCACTAAAATACGGGCAGCACCGCGCCGCTCATTGAAAGACTGCAAACGACTATACGCAGTTTGAGTATCTATCTGAACTGACTTTACAGAATGTTCGTCAGCGGCATGTTCTAGATGCGCGGTAAACCAAAAAGTACTGCCTTGCCCAAGCGCACTTAAAACGCCCACTTCCCCACCCATCAAGGTTGCTAAACGCTTACAAATAACCAAACCTAAACCAGTGCCACCATATTTTCTGGTGGTGGTACTGTCTGCTTGTTCAAACGATTGAAATAATTTCTTCTGCTGCTCTTTTGACATACCGATGCCGGTATCTTCCACTTCAAACCTGACCATCCAGCCTGTCGCAGTTGTATTTAATTTACGGACAAAAACATTGATGTCACCTTGCTCGGTAAACTTCAAGGCATTGTTCGTATAATTAATCAAAATTTGCTTTAAGCGATGCGGATCGCCACGCATGTATTTTTGCACTTTCGGGTCGACACCAAAGGTCAAGGTCAGGTTACGCCCCGCCACTTTACCCGTCATGATGCTGTTTAAATCTTGTAACAATTCGTTGAGAGAAAAATCGACATTTTCCAGTGCCAGCTTCCCGGCTTCAATTTTGGAAAAGTCCAGAATGTCATCAACGATGTACAAAAGATGCTGACCTGATAGATATATTTTTTGCAGATAATCACGCAGCTTCGGGTCATTAGTGCTATTGAGTGCCAAGTAAGTCATGCCAAGCACTCCATTCATTGGCGTGCGAATTTCATGGCTCATGTTAGCGATGAAATCACTCTTGGCGCGGTTGGCGGCGTCTGCCAACTCACTGGCGACCGCCAGTTCTTTGGTGCGGCTCATCACCATTTCTTCCATATGGTAACGGTGCAGATCAAGCTCATCATTGAGTTTTTGCTGATCAGTAATATCCACTTGCACCGATACGTAGTGGCTGATATTTCCGTTGGCCTGACGTAGCGGGCTAATGATGGCAGACTCAATTATTTCACTACCATCTTTACGTCGGTTGGTAAATTCTCCGCGCCAGACTTTCCCCTGCAATAAGGTTTGCCATATTTCTGCATGAACAGCGTCTGATGCTTCACCGGCTCCCAACATTTTAGGGCTGTTACCAATCACTTCTTCACGTGTATATCCATGGGTTTCCATAAAGGCTGCATTGACGTATTCAATTTTTCCATCGGTGTCTATGATGATGATATTTTCAGTACTTTGCTCCACGGCCAGAGAGAATTTAAGCAACTCACTTTCGGCTTTTTTTCTTTTTGTAATATCCTGACATTGCGTCACAAAATGCAGTGGATCGCCATGTTTATTTCTCACCAGTCCAACATTTAACTGCGTAAAAATTTGATGGCCATCTTTATGAGAAAAAACTCTCTCAAGCTGTATCGATTGCGGCCCACCGGCCAACATATCTTTGATTAACAGTTCGTCAGCCGCGACATCAATACGTTGCGAGATATCGTAAAAAACCAAGGCAAGCAGCTCTTCTCTGGTTCTACCTAACAATTGGCAAAAGGCTGGATTCACTCTGATTATCGCGCCATTTATCGTAAATATAGCAACGCTTATCGGTGATGATTCAAAGGTTTGCGTCAATTGAAATTCCCGCTCACGCAACTGTCCTTCGATCTTGTATTTGTACAAGGCCATCTCTATCGAGGTACGCAACTCGCGGTCTGAAAACGGTTTAAGAATGTAGCCATAAGGCTCGCTCATCTTGGCGCGTTCTATCACTTCGTCAGCATCAAATGCCGTGATAAAAATCACGGGCAATTTAAACTGCTCGCGTATCGCATGCGCTGCCGCTATGCCGTCCATTGATCCGGCTAATTGAATATCCATCAAGACCAGATCTGGTAGCAACTGACCGGCTAATGCAATTGCTTGCTCACCCTGCGTGGCATGACCGACGACCTCGTATCCAAGTTCGTTGAGTTGCCGTTGCAGATCGCGAGCGACGATTATTTCGTCTTCTACCACGATAATTCTTGGCCGAATGGCAAACTGCTTTTGGGTCGGGTCAATTTTCATAAAATGCAATCATTAATAAAATTTCGCGATCGAATTCCTGCCTTCTTTATAACACATCATATTCATCCCTTTCATACCTTTTTTTGCCATTTACGCGGCAAGGAAAGGATTTTTTTATCGAAAACCTCAGCCAAAATGATAGTTGTGGTACGGTACTAATCGCCAACTCTCCACCGACCTGCTTCGCCAAACCAACAGCTAATTGCAAGCAATATAAATGCTGTCGCTTTTTCCTCAAAATTTGCGGGCAAGCCGGTACCAGTATCACTCACTGTTAACTGTCAACAAATCTAATGACACCCGCACTTCCCCTCCATACCTATCGGGAAAGCCATGCTTAAGGCTATTTGCGATCAGATAATCTGATTCACATCTGCTCTCTTGAGCAGCATGTAAACAGGCATGATTTACTCCAATAATCATGCCATGGGAATCGGGTACAGCAATCTTGGCTGAGATTGAATCGAGAATCGCACGACCAAATATTTCGCGGCATTTCAATCTGGCATTGGCACGATGCCAATTTATGACCATCTCGATCACAATGTGTAATTCGCGCTCTGAAAAAGCTTCAATATATAAACGACAGGGTCGGTCTAATTGGCGCAATCCACAAGTTCCCCAGAGAAAAATGATATCGATGTCCTTGGAAAATCACCGCTTTACCCGACACTCAGTGCAGATAACTTTGTCACATCAATAGCAAAAGTGACGCCAAATTGCGTGTGATGCGCTAATTCATCGGGCTGCTTTTTTTGCGTCTCCAACATCGTGTTCGCGCCGATTGTTAATTGACCGCCAAGCTGCTTAGCCAGATCGCTCACCAATTGCAAACCTAATGAATTTTCAATTTTTTCTGCAAAGTCTGCGGGCAACCCAAGCCCATTATCGCTGACCAGAAGATGCACTAGATTGGTACCTTCCACCAACTGCAATGCCACTTTTAACTCGCCACTGCGCTCATCTGAAAATGCATGTTTAAAGCAATTAGAAATCAACTCATTGACCAACAAACCGCAAGGCATCGCCTGATCCAGACTCACCTGTACCGAGGCAAGATCGAGCTGCAAGCGCACCACACCCACTCTGCTCAATTGCGCCCGAAAAGTCTGAGTCACCACCTGGTTAAGATAAGTACCAAGGTCAATCGAGGCAAAAATGCCCTTACGATACAGCGACTCATGCAGCAAAGCCATGGCGCGGATGCGTGCCTGCATTTCGGTTAATACTGCCTTGGTATCGACATGATCGCTGCGCCCCGCTTCTAGCCTGAGCAAACTGGTGATGACTTGCAGATTATTTTTGACGCGATGATGCACCTCATTGAGCAGACCGGTTTTTTCAGCGAGCGATGTTTGCAGTGCGCTTTCTATGCGTCTGCGTTCAGAAATATCGCGCATGATGATGGTGTATTGCTTCTCGCCCTCGACATCAAATTGCGAGATCGATGCCTCAATCGTAAATTCTTCTCCGTTTGCCCGCAAGCCCATCACTTGCCCTAAGCGCCCCATCGCGCGGGAGCTCACTCCAGCTTTACCAAAGGCATGTACATGCCCCGCATGTGCTTCGCGAAAGCGTTGCGGCATAAAGCGATCAATTGACATACCGATTGCATCGGCTTTTGGTACGCCAAAGAGCATTGCCGCCGCCGAGTTATACAGCACGATACAAAGTGATTTATCTAGTGTGATGATGGCATCCATCGCTGACTCAATGAGCTTTTTCAAGCGCTGCTTACTTTCAGCCAGATTTTCTTTGATGATGGTACGTTCGGTAATGTCGTTGAAGGTACAAACAATATGTTGAATGCCACCTGCCTCATCCAATTCAGGCGTGGCATTGACCAACAACCATACCCTGTCTTTCGTCGTAGGCCGATACACACCCATCACCACATCACGTACCGCTTGGCCATTCGCAAAGGCCATGCTCACCGGATACAAGTCAACTGGAAAAGGTGAGCCATCTTCATAAATCACATCCCACATTGGATCAATATTCGTCTTACCATAGATATTTGATTCACTCACACCAAGCAAACGCAGGGCAGAAGGATTGGCAAAAACAATCGTGCCATCAGCAGAATGTTGTACGATGCCAATCTCAAGCATATTCACCAGATTAAGATGACGTACTTCGTTTTGTGTCAGTTGATCTGTGCGCTCTTCGAGCAAATTTTTTAAATCGCGTTTAGTGCGATTGAGTTCAATATGCGTCTTGACTCTGGCCAGCACTTCTTCGATCTGAAACGGTTTAGTCACATAATCAACGCCACCAGCTTGAAACGCCATTAATTTATCATCCGTACCATCTTTGGCGCTAATAAAGATGACTGGAATATCTTGTGTGCGGTGAACAGCTTTCAAGCGACGGCAGGTTTCATAACCGTCAATGCCAGTCATATTAATATCGAGCAAAATTAAATCAGGGGTAAAAGTATCGATCGCTGCCAAGGCAATTTCGCCAGAAAGTGCCGGTCTGATTTCGTAGCTAAGTCTCTCTAAAATACTAATCAATACCTGTAAATTATGTGGATTGTCGTCGACAATTAATATCTTGGCACATTCATTCATTTGGAAAATTTTCAGAGTTTTCTAATTGATCTATATGAAACCAAAGCATCAACGATACCATTAGTCCTTGCCAAAAGGGATATTGCCAGAAAGTATTTGAAGATTGTCCATGAAACACAAAAACAAAGAAAAAACACATGGCACAAAATTTTTGTGTTTCAAATTTTTATTTTTTGATAGCTAATCTTTCACGCGATTGCCATAAAAGATCTGCTGCATTTGCGTAAAGAAGTCGCGCCCGATTTGTTGAAAATCATGTAGACACGCATTTTTCTCTATTGCAGACCCTTCCGATTTTAGACGAAATAGGTCGGTCGCTACCATCTGCATCTGTTGATGTAAACGTGCAATTTCTGCAAACTTAATATTTTCACTTAACCGATGTTGAGTTTGATTTTGCGTTTGCCGCCATGCTAAAAAATAAGCCTGCTGACTATCGACGGGCGGACTATTGGAATCACCCATCAGGCAATGATTAATCGTCTTGATCCAGGCACGCTGTTCAACACAAACAAACAATAAAGTTAATTCATCACGACTAAGTTTAGGAATGCTGCGCCAGAGCGGATCTGGTTGCCAGTGACTGATCCATTGCGGCAATAAATGTGCTGCCATCGGGCGCGCAATGCCGTAACCTTGCCCCATATCACAGCCGAGTTGCAGCAACATCGCGGCATGTTCTACGGTCTCGACCCCTTCTGCAATAACATCACGCCTGAATGCGCTGGTAAGCCCGATCACTGCATCAAGTATCGCCAAATCATCTGGGTCTTCTAGCATATTGTGCACAAAACTTTGATCAATCTTTAGCATGGAGACAGGCAAGCGCTTAAGATAGGTGAGCGAGGAGTACCCGGCACCAAAGTCATCAAGCGAAAACATAACGCCGAATGCCAGACAAGCTTCAATCACACCTGAAACCCGCGCCATATCTTCTAGCGCACTAGTTTCTAATACTTCTAACTCAAGGCACCTTGGCTGAATATCCGGATGTCTGGCGAGCATTTCGCCCAGACGTTGTGCAAAATTTTCTTTGAGCAACTGCTGCGCACCTACATTGACGCTGATAGGAATAGCCAGTCCGAGTGCAGCCCAAATTTCTAGCTGGCATAATGCGCTCTCGATCACCCATTCACCAATGGACACGGCAAGCGGATGATTTTCAATCACCGGCAAAAACACGGCCGGCGGCACCAGGCCGTGTCTGGGGTGCTGCCAGCGGATTAATGCTTCGGCACCGATGACCGCGCCAGTGCGCATGTTGACCTTGGGTTGATAATGCAAGACAAATTCATGCCGCTCTAAAGCAAGGCGAATATATTCTATGCTCTCGCTATGCCCACGCGCGCTGCGATCATGCTCAGCATCAAAGAGGTGGTAACGGTTTTTTCCAGCTAGCTTGGCCTGATACATGGCCTGATCAGCCTGACGCAACAATTGATCTTTATCGACATCATCTTCTTGCGGATAAAAACTAACTCCCAGGCTGGCCGACACTTGCAGCTTCACGTCACCAAATTGTATGGGTTTGGCAGCCGCCGCGAGCAAACGATTCAAGATGGGAAAACTGAATGCCCTCTGTGCCAGATCAATCAGAACCACCACAAATTCATCGCCACCCAAGCGTGCCAGCGTATCGCCTTCCCGCAAGACATGGTTCATGCGAGTAGCGACAGTCATCAGTACCTGATCGCCAGCTTCATGACCATGCTGATCATTGATCGCTTTAAAACCATCTAGATCAAGAAAAATGACTGCCGATATTTTCTTATTGCGCTGCGCATACACCAGACCCTGGTGCAGTCTATCCATTAATAAAGTGCGATTAGGTAAGCCAGTGAGCTGATCAAAATGCGCCATTCGTTCAAGTTCACTTTTTTGTGCCTTGATCAATGAAATGTCAGACATTAACACTACGTACTGCGCGGTCTTGCCATAGCCATCAAGTACGCTGCTGACGGTTTGCAAGGTAAAGAAATGCTCGCCATCTTTGCGCCGGATACAGATCTCACCGCTCCAGTATCCATGCGCACGCAACTCTGACCAGAGATTGGTGAAAAAAGATTTCTCGTGCCGGTCCGATTTCAGTAAGCGGGCACTCTGGCCGATTGCTTCTGCCCGGCTATAACCGGTGATACGCACAAAGGCCTCATTCACATCCAGGATAGAACCATCCGCCGACATAATCATGATCGCGTCGCGGGCATAGGTGAAAACACTGGCGCTCAGCTGCAATTTTTCTTCCGCCATTTTCAGCGCATGAATATCGGCCAGCGTGACGAGTTGATACAAACCGTCATCGGCAGGAGGCATGACAGCAATGCTCAGCTGCACCCAGTAGGGTTTGAGCCTGGCTTGAATAATCCGTACCTGACACGCTGTTGCCGCATGCGGTGACGATAGTTGCGCGCGCAGTTCAGTATAAATTTTTTGGTCTGGCGGGTAGATGTATTGCAATAAATACTGTCCTGGCAAAGCATGCTGTGGCTGACATAACAAACTAGCCGCCGCAAGATTGCTCTGTAAAATTTGTCCTGTCGTGCTGGTAGTGCAATACGCGACTGGCAATAGTTCGACCAGTTCGATATTTTCTCGACAGAAAGATTCAGCCCGCTGGCGCAAAGCGGCTTCGACAAGCGCCGTGGAAATCATGGTTCCCTCATCCATGCTACCTCCCTGCAAGCAAGGTTTTACCGTCCATCCCACGTGCCATGATAAGCGCACTCAAGAGAATATGCTTAACCCAGTGTAGTTCAAAAAATCTGAAGGGAAGATGGTTTTTGAATCTGTTTTAAAAAAGGAAGGTGCCAAAAACCAAGCTTGTTTTAGACCAACATTTCTGTGAGAAAATGTTATTGGGGGGGGCTGATAGACTGATCGAAATTTACTTTGGACTTACGCAAACCGTTCGGGCTGAGTTTATCGAAGCCTATTGTAAAATTAAGATGCCCTTCGACAGACTCATGACGAACCGCAGCTTAAGTAACATTTCGCGTAAATCTTGTTACTTATCCAAACCACGTTCCACCGCGTAGACAGCAATTTGCACCCGACTACTGAGGTTGAGTTTTTTGAGAATATTTTGCACGTGAATTTTCACGGTGCTTTCTGCCACATTCAGATTTCTGGCGATTTCTTTATTGCTCTCGCCACGCGCTACGCACACCATGGTTTCGCGCTCTCTTGGCGTGAGTTTTTCTTTCTCTTCAGTAGGCGCCGGGTTCATGCCATTTCTAAATTGCATAATCAGTTTTGCAGTCATGGATTCTGCAATAACAGACTCGCCGGCGGCGGCACGCTTAATGGCTAGCGTGAGGTAATCCGCCTCAATATTTTTAAGCAAATAACCTCTGGCTCCATTTTTTAAAGCGCTGCTGAGGTCTTCAGCTTCTTCCGATACCGTTAACATCAATACGGCAATCTCTGGCATATCTTCAACGATCAATTGCATCGCCTCCAGGCCTGATAGCCCAGCCATATTCAAATCCATCAAAACGACATCCGGGCGCAATTGTTTGGCTCGCTTTACGCCTTCCAAACCATCGGATGCCTCACCGACAATCTCGAATTCCGGATTGCGTTGTAGAAGTAATTTCATGCCACTCCGAAACAGCGTGTGATCGTCAACCAAAAGAATTTTTATTGTCATTACAGTCTTTCTTGAGCAAACTTTTTTTTATTTACGGAACTAAGGAAGCGCGAATTTGTTCGTCATCCCCGAATGCTTTAGTCGGGGATCCAGCTTTCATTTACTTCGTGCGAAGCACGACTGCTATGTCGCTTCGCGAACAGGTTAAAAACTGGATCCCCGCAATCGCGAGGATGACGAAACCGAATAAATCCGCGCTTCCCTAAGCGACAAGTCGCTCTTGTCTTAACAGATGCAACATAATTGTAGTGCCTGCGCCCGGCGTGCTTTCTATCGTGAATTGTGCTGAGAGGCGCTCGGCGCGTTCTTGCATGATATGCAAACCGACATGAGCATCGCCTTTTTTCTCGACTTCAGCCATAGAAAATCCTAGTCCGTCATCAGCCACGGTCAGTTTGAAATCACGTTCATTTTCTACCCTGACCTTGACTTCGCTGGCCTGTGCATGTTTGCGTACATTCGATAAAGCTTCCTGCAAGATGAACAACAGCTGCAACTGCTGCTCCGGCGCCACTGGCGCGCCACTACCGACAAATTCTATAGTGCCATGTACGCCAGTCTGGCGTTGAAATTTACTCACTACATTGCGCATTTCTGATTCCATATTACTGTCTTGCAAACGAGTCCTGAAATTAAGTAATAACTCGCGCACGTCTTCGTAACTTTCTTGCACGCCAGCCCTTAACAAGGGCGCAATATCGTTGATCTCAGTGATATCTTTGCGCGCCAATGAGTCTTCCAGCATTTGCACTTGCAGATTCAAAAAATTTAACCCTTGTGCAATACTGTCATGCAGACCTTGTGCCAGCAAATTACGTTCTTGCGATACGGCGAATTCTTTTTCTTTTGCAATGAGCCTTTGATTCTCTATCGATACGCCGAGGTTTTTACCCAAGGTTTCCAGTAGTCTGCATTCTTCACTGGTAATCACACGTTCATGTGTGAAATGTAAAGAGAAACTACCAATGACATGTTCACGCGCAAGTATCTGAAAAATAGCAATTGAGAAGAAACCTTCTTCCTGGCAACGATAACGTTTTTGCGTATTCATCTGACGAAAATCTCTGACAAAGATAATCCCCTGGCTGACTGCTGCACCACATAAGCAATCATCGGTTTTAATGCAGTGCTCTTCCTCAACCATTTTTTCTGACAGCCCTTCATGCACGGTGATGTGCAAACTATCGCGGTGATTATCAAGTATGCGCACCGTGCCGCCATCTGCACCTATGCGCTGCATGATGCGATGCAAGAAGCCACGGCATAGCTCTTCAATTGCATGCGGCCCCGCCAGATAACCGGCAACTTCATACAAGGTGCTCATCTCGTTATTTTGTGCCTGGAGCTTGGCGGTTTTTTGATGTACTCGCTCTTCCAATGTACGGTGCACAGTCTGTACGCGATCCGCCATTTTATTGAAGCCTTGTGCCAGCACGCCAAATTCATCGTCACTTTCTATCGGTAAGCGCACGCTTAAATCGTCTTTAGTCATGCGCATTATTCCCGCCTGCATACGAGTGACGGGGCCAACGATCCACAAATACAATAAATACAGCAAGGTGACACTGGCAGCCAAAGACATGAAGATCAAAGCGGTCTGGCAGAGTCTTAGCCATGCAGTTTTTTCTGATAACTCTATCTCGACCAGAGAAACGAGCTTATTGATATTATCGACAAACTCTGGCAGCGCTTTAGTATATTGATGCAGGGCTTGCTGCTTGCGGTTGTGGTCGGCTTCTTGCAAGATTTGCTTAGCAAGTATTTGCATGCGCTGTGCCCAGTCGTTTTGCACGACACGCATTTGTTCGCGAATTGGCTTTGTGGTTGGCAAAAATAGCGGGCGCTTGGCATCACCGACCTGCAAATCATTGAGAGTGCTATTAAATTGTGCCAGTTCGTCTTCTGCCGTAGTGCTGCTCACATGCTCCATCACGACTGCCAGGCGGTACGAACGCACGCGCAAACTACCGGCTTCATTGATGGCCGCAGCCCCCCCTTCTAATTGCCAAGACAAAAGCAAGGTATAGCCAATCGCCATTAAAGTGAGCGCCAAGCCAACCAATGTCGTGACCAGAATACGAAAGGTCAGACGCTTGCCGATGGGGAGATCTTGAGTGGTATTCATAACATGTGGACACAGTTAGTATTGCTGACAGTGTAGCCGTTTTCCAGGTGCATCAACACTATCCTACTGTCTAGTGAAACTATTATTGATGATGCGCAATGCCTAATGGACAAACCATAGGTAAAAACGTATCCGAACGCTCTGAATACGCCAGCAATGCACCATTACTCATATCAAAATACCAGCCATGCAAAGCTAACTCACCGCGTGCTTCGCGCTCAGCCACCCAAGGGAAACTGCGTAAGTTATTCAATGACAAAATAATCGCACCAAGTTCACATGCACGGTTTTGCTCATCGCTAGAACAGCTGACGAGTTGATGCAGTACTTGCTGTTTCACCGGCTCAACTATGGTCATCCAGCGGCCAATAAAATCGAGCTTGGGACTAGGTGTGTACCCTTGCATCAAGGCACGGATACCTCCGCATTTTTCATGTCCCATGATAATGACGCGTTTCACATTGAGCGCTTCAATTGCATATTGGATCGCGGCACTAACACCTTGCTGGTTACCTGCTTCATTACAAGGTGGCACCAGATTGGCAACGTTGCGGATAACAAAAATATCGCCCGGATCGCAATCAAGCAACAAAGCCGGATCGACGCGGGAATCACAACAGCCGATCAATAAAGTGGTTGGCTTTTGTCCGCTACTTAATTTGTCGTAAAGCTTAGATTCGCCATCAAAGTACTTAGTTTGAAACCGTTGAAATCCTTCAATGAAATGCGAGATATTATGAATCGTCATTTCAGCCTCCGGTCTGTGACATAAAACGGATAATTTTATGCCGGTTTTCCTTGAATTCGTGACGTTCTGGCTTGAGCTCTATCGCGGTGCGGATGGCGCTTTCAAGCTCAAGATCATTGACACCAGCACGCAGCAAAGGACGCAATTCAAATTTTTCATCCTGCCCCAGACACATGTATAGCGTGCCATCGACCGAGAGGCGTACCCGATTACAAGTGGCGCAAAAATGCTGGCTGATCGGTGAGATAAAACCGACGGTGCCCTTGCCATCTTGCGTGCTCCAGTAACGTGCCGGGCCACCACCCAATTCAGCCGCAGCTGGCACGAGATTGAATTCACGCACCAGTTGATCACGTAACGGGCCAACATCCATGTATTGACTATTGCGACCTGTGTCGCCCATGGGCATCGCTTCGATTAACCTGAGAATAAAACCTTCATCAAAACAATATTGCGCCATGCGCATGACTTCGTGATCATTGACCCCGCGCATCAACACCATATTCACTTTGATCGGCGCAAAGCCGGCTTGCTTGCCAGCCTGCAAACCGGCGATGATGCTGGCATAACTATCGCGCCCGGTGATACGCTCCATGCAGGCTTTGTCCAGACTATCCAGACTGACATTGATGCGGCTCACGCCAGCAGTATGTAAAACCTCGGCATGTTTGTGCAATTGCGTCGCATTGGTCGATAAAGAAATGTCGTGCAAGCCTGGCAAGGCGGATAGTTGCGTCACCAGTTGCGGCAAATGGCGGCGTAATAATGGCTCGCCGCCCGTCATACGCAAACGCGACACACCCATGCGGGCAAAGGCCGCGACTACCCTTTCGATCTCGTCAAAACGTAACCAATTTTCCGGCTCTTCAAAACCTGAGAAACCCTTAGGCATGCAATAGCTGCAACGCAAATCACAACGGTCGGTCACAGACAGGCGCAAATAGCTGACGCGGCGACCAAACCTGTCGATTAATGCCGATGTAGGGTGAAAATCCTTGGTAGGTGCAGAAGTTTCCATAGATTCATTATGGAGGCCGCTACGCGAACTTACTATTCTCCGCCAAGCCAATTTTATCTAGTTCGTTTGGGGGATATAAACACATAGCTTTTTATCAGCAAATCGACACCATTCGCGACAAAATTCACGATAAGCGGCGTGGCGCTGGTCACTCGACTTGTGATTCGACTTGTGATGCGGGCAAAATTGAGGAATACTTCAACTTTGAAGCTTGGTCGTAACGCACCAAATTTAACGCATTTATTACCCTTTATTGCAGGAGATGTTATGGCATTTGCGCCAGCCTTGTTTCTTTTAGCCTTACTGGCTTCACCGTTTGTCCACGCAAACAACGCTGTCACATCAGATCCGCATACGAATGAAGATGGCAAGCAAGGCAACCCAATGATGGAAGATGCGAAGTTTTCCATCAACCATCTTGAACACGATATGCAGCGCTTCGTGAAATCGCCCCACCCTATCGGCAGCGCCGCCCAGAAGGCTCTCGCACTCGATATCAAGGCGGGATTGGTGAAGTCTGGCTGGGAATCGCACATTGTTAAATTCAAGACGGTTATCCCAAGAATGTCGGCGCAACAATTCGGTGGCACTGAAAAAGACGTCGCACTCACCCAGGAAATTTTTGGTGAAAATATCGTCGCCACGTCACACGGCAGTGACCGTTGCAGCATCATCATCGGCGGGCACTACGATAGTAAATTTTTTAGAAACATCAACTTCGTCGGTGCTAACGATGGTGGCTCATCAACTGTAGTGATGCAGGAACTGGCACGCGTGATTGGCCAATTTAGGCAACAAGATAAACAACAAGAAATCGCCTCGACAACAAAAGGTGGCAGATATATCGATTGCACTCTGGTGCTGGCATTTTTTGATGGTGAGGAAACCAATCTACCAGAATGGAATGACGGCAAAACCATACTCGGAATACAAGATAATCTTTACGGTTCACGCGCCTTCGCTGAGGGCATAGAAAAAAAATTCGAAGGCCCGGTTTTCCAGGGACTACCTATTAAGCTCGCTGTTGTGCTCGATATGGTCGGGCATAAAAATCAAAATCTCTTCATCACCGCGGGTTCACACCCGCAAATGAGTCAAAAATTGCTGAGCCTGGCGGGCAATACACGCATCTCTGCCCCCAATCTCTCGATTGAAGACGATCATGTTCCTTTCCTGCAGAAAGCTGTGCCAGTCATTCATATCATCGACTGGACTAACCTTAGCGAGTGGCATACGCAAAACGATACCATCAAAATTATCTCAAGCAAAAACTTGCAAGATTTTGGTGATTTGTTGATACGTTTTTTGCAGCAAAAACGCTAATTGAGCTATATTGAAATCCGCGCTTCCATAGACATATCCATCGATTAATCAGTCATTTTATCCAAACAGTTTCTTGATCAAACCACGAATTTTTCTAGGGATAACCAAGCTGGCAATAATGCTGCTGGCTGCGGTCGCATTCATTCCCGGAAACGCGCTGGACATGAACCGGCTACAGCTGACTTTTCGCGCGCTTGGTGGTAATCAAAGTTCATTCAATGAGTGGAATGTCTTGATGCAAACCTCTCCAGATGTGGCTATAGAAGTGCGGCTGCAAAAGGTAAATGATTTCTTCAATCGAAAATTAGCCTACTTTGAAGATCAGGAAATCTGGGGCGTGCAGGATTATTGGGCAACCCCGATGGAAAGTTTATCCAAAGGCAAAGCAGATTGCGAAGACTATGTTATCGCCAAATATTTTGCCTTGCGAAATATGAATATCCCGGATAGTCAATTACGCCTGATTTATGTCAAGGCACGCATAGGCGGCGCCAACAGCAAGATCCAGCAAGCACACATGGTGCTGGCCTACTACCCGCCTGGCAACGCCGAACCACTGGTGCTGGACAATTTAATTTCAGAGATACGGCCAGCATCGAAGCGCTCGGATCTGTTTCCTATTTTTAGCTTTAATAGCCAGGGAGTATTTAGCGGAACCGCAGCCACGGCAACACTGGGCGCAGGTGGCACTAGCAGACTCTCGCGCTGGCAAGATCTACTGGAACGCGCGCGGCGCGAGGGTTTTGATTAGCGTAATTAAAAAATTTAGTCGAATCAGTTTTTCAGCTTCAACAGTATTCAGAAAAATTCAGAAATTTGAGACTTAAAAATTTTAAGAAATAAGAGGAAGCATCATGTCAATGTATCGTCAACTTTGGCTTGCCATCATACTGAGCACCCTACTTGCTCTGATTGGCAGCCTGCTGGCATCCACGCTCAGTTCAAGAGCCTATCTCAAAGAACAATTGCGCATGAAGAATGCCGACAACGCAACCGTGCTTGCTTTGTCACTCAGTCAAAAAAATATTGACCCGGTTGAGCTCGAACTGGTCGTTGCTGCCTTGTTTGATGGCGGGCATTATGCGTCCATACTAGTCACTGATCCTAAAGGAAAAATGATTGTTGAGCGTGTCGCAGCGGTCGAAAAAACCAATGTTCCTTCCTGGTTCATACATAGTTTGCCAATACTTTCTACACCTGGTCTGGCCCAGATCAGCAACGGCTGGACACAACTTGGCACGGTCGCGCTAGTGACACAAAGTGGCTCAGCGTATCAAACCTTATGGGATTCAACTCTTGAAATGATCGCCACGATGACACTTTCCGGCCTGATTGCGGGTTATCTCGGCACGCTGATTTTACGTCGCCTAAAACGACCATTACACGCCGTGATTGATCAAGCTAAAGGAATGAGCGAACGCCGGTTTATTGTCACACCAGAACCCAAAGTACCCGAATTGCGCCAACTCTCCACCGCGATGAATTCGACCGTCATCTTATTGAAATCAATGTTTGCCGAAGAGACCGAAAGACTAGAAATATTACGCAAACAAGCCAACACCGACCCTGTGACCGGGCTGTCCAACCGTAGTCACTTTATGGGACACCTGCAAGTGACGCTGGATGAAGAAGATGCCGCTTCGGGTAGCTTAATCATTTTGCGCATATCCCATCTAGGCGACATTAACCGCCAGATTGGGCGCAATAGAGCAGATGATTTATTGAAAGAGATTGGTGTTTTACTTCTTCAAAATGAAAAGCTAACGCCCGACGGTTTCGCGGCGCGACTCAATGGCACTGACTTTGCATTAATGTCCAGACACGTAAATCCTGAATCAATAGCGCAATCCTTATTAGCCACCATTTCTTCAATACTGGCACGTATTGAAAATGTCTCTGCTGCCGTGTTTATTGGCTTCGGAGAATTCGCCTACGGCTCAACGACCAGCTCACTGTTGTCTCAGGTGGACGCCGCCGTAGCAAGCGCAGAGACCGCTGGCATCAGTGACCTGCGTAGAACCGCCCCGCTGAATATCCAGGATGCACCAAGAAGCACGGAAGAATGGGCTGCGCTTATCCATGGTGCATTAACGCACAAGGGGGTCAAGTTAGCGCTGTTCCCTGTGACTGATTTCAAAGGAAAATTACTGCACCGCGAATCTGCCCTGCGTCTGATGTTTAACGATGAATGGTTTCCAGCAGGACGTTTCTTGCCGATAGCAGAACGCCTTGGCCTAACCGAT
>JANYFV010000226.1 GCA_025359635.1 Undibacterium sp.
CGGCAACAACAGCTTCTATCTTTTCGGTACATCGGACGAGCGCTTTCATATTCGTGGAGGCAACGACCAATTGGTGACAAGGATGGCTGCATCATTGAATGCCAATCAGATTCAGATGGGCTTTGAACTGAAACAGCTCGTGCTCAATCCCGACAATACGTATGCGCTGAAGTTTAAAAATGGCTCTGCGAATATCAATGTCATCGCCGATCATGTCGTGATGGCGATCCCGTTTTCTATCTTGCGTTCCAGCGTTGATTTTAGTGCTGCACGTTTCGACAATCGCAAGATTACGGCGATCAACAATATGCCAATCGGGAATAACTGCAAGTTCCAGTTGCAGTTCAACCGGCGAATCTGGCAAGACTACAAGCTCAGCGGCGAAACCTATTCCGATCTCGGTTATCAAGACACCTGGGAACCGACGCGCGCGCAACCAACCACGACCGCATGTATCAATAACTACACTGGAGGTAACACTGCGCTAGCCTATTCAAACGTCACCGATTTGAATGCGCAGGCGGCATTTTTCCTGGCGCAATGGGAGCGGCTGGTACCGGGTTGCACGCAACAATGGAATGGCAAGGTCATCTTAAATAACTGGCCGAAAAATCCGTGGACACGTGGCGCTTATGGCTATTACGCACCCGGCAATTACACCAGTTTTGTTGGCTACGAAGGAACACGTCAATTCAATTGCCACTTCTGCGGAGAGCATACCTCACTAGTCGCTCAGGGATACCTTGAGGGAGCGGTAGAGACTGGGCAACGTTGTGCCGACGAAATCAAGGGGGATCTGAAAAATGCCTGATTAACTTGCGTCAAACCGAGTTAATATCGATAACAAAATGGCCGCAATCATTAAGTGATTGCGGCCATTTTTTCGATTGGTCATACACAGAATTGGAGGGCTTTTATTTTCCTATACAAAAGCGCGAAAATATAACACCGAGCAAATCATCCGAAGTGAATTCACCCGTAATGCTGTTCAAGCGGTCTTGCGTCAGGCGCAGTTCTTCGGCAAACAAATCCAGCGACTGATCGTTTTGTGCTGCAAAACTTGCGGCATTTTCCAGATGTTCATAAGCCTGTTTGAGTGCGATCAGGTGACGTTCGCGCGCCAGATATAAGGACTCGCCGGTTTGCTGCCAGCCTGCGATGCGCAGCAGTTCCTGACGTAGTAAATCCATTCCTACGTGCTCTTGTGCCGAGAGATAAATATGCGTGGCGTCTTCCATTTCATCGACGCTGGCATGATGGCCGGACAGGTCGATCTTGTTCCAGATACGTATCACTGGCACGCCATCGGGGAAGCGTTCAACGATAGATTCATCAGCACGGGTCGGGCCGCGATTGGCGTCGAGCAGATGCAAGATGACATCGGCCTTTTGTACTTCTGCCCAGGTGCGCTCTATGCCTATGCGCTCGACTGCATCTATCGTATCAATGTGCTCGCCATATTCCGGTTCATCGTGATCGTGGCGGATGCCGGCGGTGTCGATGATATTGAGTGGTATGCCTTCGATATGTATCGTCTCGGTTACCTTGTCGCGCGTGGTGCCGGCGATCGGCGTGACGATGGCGATATCGTCACCTGCTAGTGCATTTAATAATGAAGATTTGCCGACATTCGGCAAACCCGCCAAGACCACATTTAAACCACTGCGTAGTAATGCACCTTGAGCGGCTTGGGCGAAGACTTTTTGCAGAGCTTCCTGAATTCTTGTTAGCTGGCCGCGTGCATCAGACTTTTCTAAAAAGTCGATTTCTTCTTCAGGAAAATCTAGCGTTGCTTCGACTAACATGCGCAGATGCACGACCTTTTCCACCAACTCGTTAATCACTTTTGAAAACGCGCCAGATAAAGATTGCGATGCTGATTTTGCTGCTGCCTCGGTCGATGCCTCGATCAGATCCGAGACCGCTTCGGCCTGTGCCAAGTCGAGCTTGTCGTTCATGAAGGCGCGTTGCGTGAATTCACCCGGTTGTGCCAGCCGTAAGCCGGCGTCTTTGCCGGCTTCGAGACAGCGTGCCAACAACATTTGCATGACGACCGGGCCGCCATGCCCTTGTAGTTCCAAGATCTCTTCGCCGGTATACGAATGTGGCGCATTAAAGTACAGCACCAGACCCTGATCGATAATGCTGCCATCACTTTGGGTAAATGGCAGATAGGTGGCATGGCGTGGTTTGAATTGGGTTGCGCCAAACAGTGCACTGACAATGGCACTGAGGTCTTTGCCGGAGATGCGTACTACGCCTATGCCACCACGTCCTGGGGCAGTGGCGATGGCGGCGATTGGAGTGGAATCTTGTTTCATGTTGAAATTTTAACCTTGCAAATCGATGGTGCAAAAGAATAGTCGAATTTGTGACACAAATGCCACAAAAAAAGCCCACAAAATCTGTGGGCTTTTTACTGTTCAGTGTACGGTCAATGAAAAAATTCTTTTAGCCGCAGAGGCGCAGAGAACGCAGAGGAAAATCTTTGAGGCATTTCTCTGCGCTCTCTGCGCCTCTGCGGCGAAAGGTTTTTCTTCAACGGTATATGCGGCTATTAAGATCAATGATCAGGTTTTATGCTCTGGCGGAATCAACTTATTGTTAATCACCCATTGCTGACCAATCGACAAGACGTTATTCACCACCCAATACAAGACCAAGCCAGAAGGGAAGAACAGGAACATTACCGAAAACGCCAAAGGCATAAACAGCATCATCTTCGCCTGCATAGGATCAGCCGGCGTCGGGTTCAGCTTAGTGGTGATGTACATAGAAATCGCGTACAAGACCGGCAAAATAAACCAAGGATCTGGCTGCGTCAAATCAGTAATCCAACCCATCCAAGGCGCGCCGCGCATTTCTACGCTGGCTTGCAAGACCCAATACAAAGACAAGAAAATCGGCATCTGGATCAGGATAGGGACGCAACCGCCGAGTGGGTTGATTTTCTCTTTCTTGTACAGCTCCATCATCGCCTGATTCATTTTTTGCGGATCGTTTTTATATTGCTCACGTACCGCTGTCATTTTAGGCGTAACAACTTTCATCTTCGCCATGCTGCGATATCCGGCAGCAGAGAGTGGAAATAAAGCGAGTTTGATGGTGATCGTGAAAACAATAATCGTCCAGCCCCAGTTACCCAACAATGAGTGGATGAACTCCATCAACCAGAACATGGGCTTGGCAATAATCGCGAAGTACCAATAATCTTTCACCAGATCCAGGCCAGGAGCAACCTTCTCTAAGATTGCAGATTCTTGCGGGCCAGAATACAAACGGGCATTCATGCTAGCTGTGGCACCCGGTG
>JANYFV010000387.1 GCA_025359635.1 Undibacterium sp.
GCTCGCAAAAGCATGTCTGAAATTGACGATGCATTGTCGGCAAAAAATCTCGATGATTTATGTGCTTTGGGTCATCGTTTAAAGTCTAGCGCACGCACTGTGGGAGCAAATGGTTTTGCAGATCTATGCCATCAACTTGAACAACTAAAGCAAGGTGGTGATTTATCTAAGGCTGAGCTAATCGTTCGACAATTATTCCCTTTGCTTGAACGCATAGAGCAACAAGTGCATCTTTTTTTTCATCCAGATACTGCTGGTAGTGCCAGCATTGCGGCCAGTGTGGTCAGCTCTGAAAACAGTATCGCTGCGGCACAAAAAACATCTCTTGAGTTCGCATTAGAAGCAAATTTACATGTCTTGATTTTAGAAGATGACCCGATACAAATGGAGATTGCCAGCACCACGCTACGCGCACTAGGCGTCAATCGGATCGAGACTTGCTCGGAAGGTAGTCAGGCGCTCGCGGTAGTGCGCACCTATAACCCGGACCTTCTATTGTGTGATCTGACGATGCCTGGTATGGATGGTATTTCATTCTTGCGCCAGGTCGCTGCACAAGGCTTTTCAGGTAACGTCATTATTCTGAGCAGTGTTGATAGTGGCGTCATGAAGGCGGCGGTGAATTTGGCAAAAGCATATGGTTTAAATTTACTGGCGGCGTTGAATAAACCCTTACAACAAGACGCGTTGAAAGTAGCATTGGCACGTCAACAGCAATCCAGACCCGTGCAAAAACAACACGCTAAGGCCGCAGTGTTGTCTCTGGCGGAGTTACAAAAAGGTTTGGCTGAAGACTGTGTGGAAGTATTTTTTCAGCCCAAGGTTTCTGTGATCGACAAAAAAATAGTCGGTGTCGAATGCCTGGCGCGATGGCGTCACCCGGAGCGCGGCATACTCGGGCCGCTCAGTTTTATTCCGGTGCTGGAAGCGCATGGCTTGATTAATGCGTTGACAAAGGTTGTGCTGACAAAAGGCGCAAAACAATTGGCGCAGTGGACGGCACAAGGGCATCACCTCAGAATTGCAGTGAACGTGTCGATGGATGATCTGAACCAGCTTGATTTGCCGGAAGAATTTGACTCTATTGTTAAAAATGCCGATGTGCGCTCCGATCAAATTACGCTGGAATTGACCGAGAGTCGATTGATGGAAAATTTAACAGTCAGTCTGGAGATACTGACGCGTTTACGTTTAAAAGGTTTTGGCTTGTCCATCGACGATTTTGGTACCGGGTTTTCAACCATGGAAAATTTGAAGCAACTGCCATTTACCGAACTCAAGGTAGACCGCGCTTTTGTCAACGGGGCTTGTCAGGATGAAGCGGCACGTGCCATTCTTGGTTCTAGCATTCAACTAGGTAAAATTTTTAATCTCAGGCTAGTTGCCGAGGGCGTAGAAAACCAGCAAGATTGGGATTTGATTGTCGACTCCGGTTGCGATGAAGTGCAAGGGTTTTTTATTGCGAAACCTATGCCGGAACAAGAATTTATCGATTGGAAAATCGATTGGGAAAGTAAGCTGGATAAATAAAAAATGAGTATGACGTCAGCGTCATGCAAGTAAATAATTTTTTGGTGAAATACAGTAATTAACGAATTTAACGCAACGACATTAAAGACGAAAATTTGAAGGTCGTGATCGTCGATGATGATGATTTTTAAATTGATTTTGTTCTTGATCAGTTGAATGAACTTGGCATTAGCAAGGTAGTAACTGCAAATAGTGATGTTGGTGCATTAGCGGCATTTAATAAAACTCAGCCCAAGCGTAATTCTGATGCCTGGCCAGGGCGCACGCGTGCTGTACTCGGCATCCTTGGTGGCACGATTGGCGCGGCAAGATTTTTTGGCGACGGTAGAGAAACCGGTGCAAAAAGAAGAACTAGCCAAAGCGATAGGGAAAATGCTAGACCGACGCTAATTCAATCAAATCAAGCATGGTTCATTTGCGCTGCCGCTCTAGTCCGATTGGCGTATAGTCGCAGCCATTTAGCTCCCTTAAACTTGATAACAATCAATTCTAGGGAGTGAATCATGACCAGGATCAATCTTCAAGGGCTACTCAGCAACCAGGCTTTGTTTCGCAATATATCCCCATTTGAATTGGATGTCTTGCAGAGAGAAGTTGTTAAAGTTGAACTTGATAAAGGTTTAACTCTGTTCCAAAAGGGCGATAGGTCTGATGGCACTTACATCCTGGTGTATGGCCTGATCAAGCTTGGCATCCCTTCATCGCACGGCAATGACAAGGTACTGGAGCTGATACGCCCTAGCCAGAGTTTTGGTGAGGCCATGATGTTCCTTGATGAGCCTTATCCTTTTTATGCCGAAGCGGTCGAGCCTTCACTCTTGTTGCGCTTACCGAAGAACGCCTTGTTGCGCCTGATCGAACAGTCTCCGGTGATCGCCAGGCAAATGATGGTGGGCTTATCGTATCGACTACATGGTTTTATCCGCGATGTAGAACGCCATTCCCTGCAAAACGCCACGCAAAGAGTGATCGATTATTTGTTACAAGTAGTTGAACGTCAGGGTGTGCTTGAAATTCAGTTGGAGCTGAAAAAAAACCTGGTGGCGTCCTTGCTCAATCTCTCACCTGAGACCTTTTCGCGCGTCTTGCATCAACTGGTTGAGGAAGATTTGATACGCGTGAATGGCTCGCATATCCAGATTGAGTGTCCGCAATCACTCAAGACATTTCAGCACGGTGCTGCACTTAATTTTCGCCCGCACCCAGAAAGCTTGATAAAGAACAAGGCAAGCACGCAGCACTTTATATAGCATCTTAAGCTATGAAATCTATCGCTCTGGTCGCTCCTGCCGGTAGTCTGCTCGCCCTAAAAACGGCGCTAGACAAAGGAGCCGATGCCGTCTATCTCGGCTTACGTAACGCCACCAATGCGCGCAATTTTGGCGGTCTCAATTTTTCTGAAAATGATATCCGTCTTGGTGTCGCGTATGCGCATGCTAAGGGGCGTGAGGTCTTGTTCGCCATCACTACTTATCCGCAGGCCAGGGCAGTGCAAGAGTGGCGCTCGGCGATTGATACCGCGGTTACCATGGGGGCGAATGCCGTGATCCTGGCCGACCCGGGCCTGATGGCATATGCACGTGACAAACACCCGGATTTGCGCCTGCATCTGTCAGTGCAAGGCTCAGCTACCACGCTAGACGCAATAGAGCTGATGCGCGAACAATTTGGCATCAAGCGGGCGGTGTTGCCACGCGTGTTAACCCTGGCAGAAATTGAAAAAATCATCCGGCAAACTTCGGTAGAGATAGAAGTCTTTGGCTTCGGCAGCCTGTGCGTGATGGCAGAAGGGCGCTGTTTATTATCGAGTTATGTCACTGGCGATTCGCCGAATAATAAAGGTGTGTGCTCACCTGCTCATGCCATCAGCTGGGAAGAAAAAGACCAGACCCTGCATGCGAGATTAAGTGGCACCTTGATCGACATGTATGCACCAGGCGAATCGGCTGGCTACCCGACGCTATGCAAAGGCCGCTTTGAAGTCGAGGGCGAGCTCGATTACGCATTGGAAGAACCGACTAGCTTAAATGCGATCGGTCTGTTGCCAAAACTGGTCAGCATGGGTGTCGCGGCAATCAAGATAGAAGGCCGCCAACGCAGTCCGACCTATGTTGCGCAAGTCGTTAGTACTTTGCGCGCGGCGCTGGATGCGGCGATCAAAGACCCGGAACGGTATTCGGCGAAATCGGAATGGCAGCAGGTACTGGCGAAACACGCCGAGGGCTCGCAGGTCACCCAAGGGGCTTTTGAAAGACCCTGGAAATGATGGAGACTTCTAGAAGGCCGATTCTCGGGCGCATAGCGGCGTTGCAAATCCTCGCAATACCGACGTATTGCTGTGGTTTGCGCCTTGCTCTGCATCCCGATAATCAGCCTTCTAGAAGCTCCATCGAAGTAACGTAAATATAATCTCTATGACTTTACAAAAAATCTCCCTGGCACCGTTGGCTTACTTTTGGTCCAAAGAGCAAACGTTGGCATTTTATGTCGATGCAATGAACTGGCCGGTCGATATTATTTATCTCGGTGAAGTCGTTTGTTCACGTCGGCATTTGCTGAAGTTTGAAGACTGGTTTGCACTCGCCAAAGAATTACGTGATGCCGGCAAAAGCGTCGTCATGTCGACCCAGACATTAATCGACAACGAGCCGGACCGGCGCGCCATGCATCGCTTAATTGAGCGATGCATGGCAGAAGACTTTGTCGTTGAAGCGAATGATTTCAGCGCCGTGCGCGTGTTAAACCAAGCCAGCGCAAAATTTATCGCAGGGCCACATTTGAATGTGTATCACGCTGATACGCTGGCATGGTTAGCCGGCCTCGGTGCTACGCGTTTTTTGCCGCCACTGGAAATGCCCGGTATCGATCTGGCGGCAATCCAGCAAGAGCGGCCAACCGGGGTTGAGACCGAAGTGCAGGTATGGGGACGCATGGCGCTGGCGTTTTCTGCCCGTTGCTTTACTGCGCGGCACCATCGTTTACACAAAGATCAATGCGAGTTCCGTTGTGATGCACATCCAGATGGCTTGCCCTTAGCCACCCGCGATAATAAAATATTTTTGAATTTGAACGGCATTCAAACTCAAAGCGCCAGCTGCACAGATCTGGGCGCACAGCTGCCAGAGTTGTGCAGCATGGGGGTAGAAATCCTGCGCCTGCAACCTCAATCACAGCACATGGCTGAAGTTGTGCTTGCGTTCGATATCGCCCGCAACGCAAACACAGTTGCCCGCGTCTCAGACTGCGCACTTCCTGCCAGTGCCGAGCGCAGCAATGGATATTGGTTTGGCGCACCGGGCATGCAATGGCAAGCAGCGTGAAGATGAAAATTTAAGACACTTCCCCCTGCCTGGAGGAAGGAGCTAAGTGCAAGAATCAAGAATCAATTTTTTTGACTGTTCAGCCTCTATGAAACTACCATTTTTAAAGTGCGAAAACCTTCATTAACCGTCATGCCGGACTTGATCCGGCATCCAGTTTGACACCGGTGAATTCTGGATACCGGATCAAGTCCGGTATGACGATAACGAGGGGTTTTGATATCGTCATCATAGCGACTGAATAGTCACCAAATTTTTTAGGTAGAGAAAAATGAAGCTGTCCGATTTCCGTTTCCCGACTCTTTTCAGCAAGATAGGTCAATATATTCCAGCACCATTCGCCAGTTTGCCCTTGTTAGCAATGCTGGAGTTGGCGCGCCGCCGTGCATGGCTGCAAGCGCCAGAAACCTTATACGGCAAAAGCTTTCTGATCACCATAGAAGACCTTGGCCTGCAATTAAAATTTGTCTGCGATAAGGGCATTTTCAAGCCGCAAGCGTCAGCGGTAGCAAACGCCGGTCCAGCCGATGTCAGATTGTCGGCCATGGCGGTAGATTTCTTTCAAATGGCATCCGGAATGGAAGATGCCGATACCTTATTTTTCAAGCGCAGACTTAAAATCGAAGGCGATACCGAATTAGGTGTCGCGGTGAAATATTGGCTAGACGCCAGCGAGCGTCCTGCATGGTTAAATACGCTGGCAAACAAACTCGGTGACACCGTATGAAACGCCTCGCCATCGCCCC
>JANYFV010000247.1 GCA_025359635.1 Undibacterium sp.
AGCTCGAAACCTTCACGACGCATGTTTTCGATCAAAATCGTCAGATGCAATTCGCCGCGACCAGATACTTCATAAGTTGAATCATCGTTTTCAGCCTGAACCACGCGCAAAGCCATGTTGCCCTTGAGTTCGCGATCGAGACGATCACGGATCTGGCGAGTCGTTACGAATTTACCTTCGCGACCAGCTAATGGTGAATTGTTCACCATGAAGTTCATCGTCAAGGTCGGCTCATCGACCTTCAACATTGGCAAACCGTTAGGGAAATCAGGTGCGCACAAAGTAGTACCGATACCGATTTCTTCAATACCGTTGATCAGCACGATGTCACCAGCCAGCGCTTCATCGACCAATACGCGATCCAGGCCTTTGAAAGTCAAGACTTGATTGACACGTGCCTTGGTCGGCTTATCATCTGGACCGTTCATCCAGACGACATCTTGCAATGGTTTGATACGGCCACTCAAGATACGGCCAACACCGATCTTACCGACGTAAGACGAATACTCTAGCGATGTGATTTGCAATTGCAAAGGACCATCTGGATCATCTTCACGGGCAGGAACGTGCTGCAAGATCGCGTCGAACAACGGATCCATATTGCCTTCGCGCACAGTATCTACCAAGCTTGCGTAACCTTTAAAGCCTGATGCGTAGATGATAGGGAAATCGAGTTGCTCATCGGTTGCGCCGAGTTTGTCGAACAATTCAAAAGTCGCGTTGACGGCCTTCTGAGGATCGGCATTTTCGCGATCGACCTTGTTCACCACAACGATAGGCTTGAGGCCTAAGGCCAAAGCTTTACGTGTCACAAAACGCGTTTGCGGCATCGGGCCTTCTTGCGCATCAACCAACAGCAAAACGCTATCAACCATCGACAATACGCGCTCAACCTCACCGCCGAAATCGGCATGGCCTGGGGTGTCAACGATATTGATGTGCGTACCCTTATACTCGACTGCACAGTTCTTCGAGAGAATCGTGATACCACGTTCTTTTTCGATATCGTTGGAGTCCATGACGCGAGCATCAACTTGCTGATTGTCGCGGAAAGTACCGGATTGGCGCAGTAATTGATCAACCAGCGTGGTTTTGCCGTGATCAACGTGGGCGATAATGGCGATGTTGCGTATAGCGCGTTTTGTCTTGGTCATGATTGTATTTACTTTGGGAGATGATTCGGATAACCGACGATTATAGCATGTTGCGATGCAAAACAACTTAATGCATCGCAATACTTACATTTTTTCAAAGACTTACGACGCCTTCATGACAAACTAAGTTGTTCTATCTAATTATTTTCATTCAAATTTCATTAATCAAGATAGGAAGAGTGCCTGCCAATTGCAAGGTTTAATGCTGCCCCGTCTTAATTTAAAGAAAATACGTGTTCAGCTGTCTATGCCGCTGATAAAAAACCTTTCGCCGCAGAGACGCAGAGAACGCAGAGAAATACCTAAAAGATTCTCCTCTGCGCTCTCTGCGCCTCTGCGGCTAAAATGATTTTTTTGTTCTTTAGCCGTGTGACGATAAATCATTGCACCTTGAAATAGTTCAAAACACCCATACTTCTGATCACGAGCAATTTTTTTGTAAATTTTTCATTAATCCTTATTCCCTTTTGAGGCAAGCATGTCAGAAAAACAAACCCTAGGCTTTCAGGCTGAAGTTTCGCAGTTGTTGCAGTTGATGATTCACTCTCTGTATTCCAACAAAGAAATCTTCCTGCGTGAATTAATCTCGAACGCATCCGATGCTGCTGACAAATTACGTTTTGAAGCCATCAACGATGCCAGCCTGTTTGAAGACGACGCCGATCTGAAGATTAAGGTAAGTTTCGACAAGACTGCGCGCACCATCACCATCGCCGACAACGGCATCGGCATGACGCGCGATGAAGCAATCGAACATCTGGGCACGATTGCTAAATCCGGCACTAAAGAATTTTTCGGCAAATTATCTGGCGACCAGCAAAAAGACGCGGCCATGATCGGCCAATTTGGCGTCGGCTTTTACTCTGGCTTTATCGTTGCTGACAAAATCACGGTGGAATCACGGCGCGCCGGCGGCAAGGCAACTGAAGGTGTGCGCTGGGAATCTACCGGCGCTGGCGACTTCAGCGTAGAAGATATCGTCAAGGCAGATCGCGGCACGGCCATTACTCTGCATCTGCGTGAAGGCGAGGATGATTTCCTGTCGGCATGGAAACTCAAAACCGTTATCCGCACGTATTCCGACCATATCTCTTTGCCTATCATGATGCAAAAAGAAGAGTGGGACGAAGAGAAAAAAGAACAGGTGCTGCGTGATGAACTGGAAACTGTGAATCAAGCCAGCGCACTCTGGGCACGCAACAGGAACGACATCACGCCTTTGCAGTATGAGGAATTCTACAAGCATATTTCGCACGATTACACTGCGCCGCTAACCCATACACACAACCGGGTTGAAGGCCGCAGCGAATATACCCAACTGCTGTACATCCCTAGCCGTGCACCATTTGATATGTGGGACCGCAATAAGCGTGGTGGCATCAAGCTCTACGTCAAGCGCGTCTTCATTATGGATGACGCCGAACAACTGATGCCGGTGTATCTGCGCTTCGTTAAAGGAATTATCGATACCAACGATCTGCCGCTGAACGTATCGCGTGAAATCCTGCAAGAATCGCGCGATATCAAGGCGATCCGTGAAGGTTCGACTAAGCGTGTGTTAGGTATGTTGGAAGAACTGGCGAATGCCGAAGGGGAAGACGATTCTGCTGCCAAACAAGAAAAATTCACCACATTCTGGAAAGAATTTGGCCAGGTATTAAAAGAAGGCATAGGCGAAGACGCCAGCAATAAAGAGCGCATTGCCAAGCTCTTGCGTTTCTCATCTACCCACAACGACAACGATGCGCAAAACGTCTCTTTGGCCGCGTATTTAAGCCGCGCTAAAGAAGGCCAGGACAAGATTTACTACGTCACAGCCGACAGTTATATCGCAGGAAAAAACAGCCCGCATCTGGAAATTTTCCGCAAAAAAGGCGTCGAAGTCTTATTGCTGACAGATCGCGTTGACGAATGGATGTTATCTTTCCTGACTGAATTCGAAGGCAAGGAACTGGTCTCTGTCGCCAAAGGTGATCTGGATCTGGGTAAGCTGGAAGATGAAGCAGAGAAAAAACAGCACGAAGAAACTGAAACAGAGTTCAAGGATCTGGTCGAGAAGATGAAAACGGCGCTGGCAGACAAAGCCAAAGACGTACGCGTAACTTTCCGCCTGACTGACTCGCCGGCTTGTCTGGTGGCTGACGACAACGAACTCTCAGGCAATCTGATGCGTATGCTAAAAGCTGCCGGACAAGCGGCACCAGAATCCAAGCCAATTCTGGAAGTGAATCCCGATCATCCTCTGGTGCAAAAGCTGAAATACGAAGAAGCAAAATTTGCCGATTGGTCGCATATATTGTTTGACCAAGCGATGCTGGCAGAAGGCGGCTCGCTGGAAGATCCTGCGAGTTTTGTGAAACGGCTTAATGAGCTGTTATTG
>JANYFV010000279.1 GCA_025359635.1 Undibacterium sp.
GTGTGTCCGACGATAAAGACTTTGATTGCAGTGTCATTTTTTAAAGTGTTGGCCATCTCTTCTAATGTCGCGGTGGATTCTATTTTGATGCTGGCTTTGCCAGTGTCAAAAAAAATGCCGTATAAGGCGATTTTTCCATCGCGTTTCAGTGAGTCGCCAATGGCTTTTGCATCTACGCTTACCTTGCCGGTCTCTACTATTGCTGATTCGACGATTTGTATGAATTGCTGCACCCTACCTTGAATGGCCTTGCTATCCTCATCGCCACCAACAAGACCGATCTGGACATAAACTAAACTTCCAGAGACTAGTTTGCGTGCGCTGATATAGTGAAAAAATGGCCGAGAACCACTATTGAAAATACTGTCTACAAACACATTGGACGCTTGCCATTTTGCAGTTCTTGGTAATCCATGAATCAACGATTGCACACTCATTTTTTCGCACAATTTTGTCTCACAAGCGAACAGAGTTTCAAAACCCGCAGCACTCAATGCACGTTGATAGTTGCGAAATATCTCTAAAGGACTGCGTCCTTTAGGTGCCCAATAAATTTTATTGCTGATCCGCCCCTCCACAGTTTGTAGCACCGCTTTGCCTTTTTCGATGTTCGCAATTTCAGCAGTACCATAATTATCATCGCCATACATAAATAGTAACGAGCCCGCATAACGGGAGATCAGCGGATGGTCACTACCACCGGGGCGGTCGGTATCATAATCACTTGCGATGACCGGTGAGCTGGCCAGTATCACAGTCAACAATAAGCTGCATAAGCCACACAATTTGATTCGATTTAAGACCATTTTTTACCTCGTTTAAAAATGATAAAGATAGAGTGAATGAATATTTATTCGGACTTGGCTATTTTGCTAGATTCAACAAGCAAATTATTGAGTTAATTAAATTACTAACAACATTTTATCAGCACTGTCGATGCAATCATCGTAAAAATGTAAGCGGATGTAAATGCGTTTAGGCATAACGATAAACCTTCCAACTTGCTTGCATCGCCATAATAATCACTGCATTTATCGAATACAGTTCAGTTATTCTGCTACCGAGAGAGAGATCACTCATCAAAATGACGTTAATGTCATCCACGTCTACGCTAAAATGTCCACATGAAAATCTCCACAGACATAGCCACATTTGACTTAGCTCTCATCCATCGTTTTTTATCGCAAGAAAGCACTTGGGCCAGAGATATTCCTGTAGAAACGGTTCAACGATCCTTGCGATATTCGCTGTGTTTTGGTGGCTTTGAAGATGGTCAGCAAATCGCTTTTGCCCGTGTGGTGACTGACCGCGCTACCTTTGCTTATTTGATGGATGTATTTGTCGTGCCTGAGCAACGAGGCAAGGGTCACAGCAAGACCTTGGTGCAGGCGGTATTGGATCACCCTGAATTACAAGGCTTGCGGCGTTTTATGTTGTCGAGTAGCAATGCACGTGGCTTGTATCAGGGCTTTGGGTTTGCCTCCCCCGCCAAACCAGAAATATTAATGGAAATCAACATACCCAATATTTATGGCTAAGCCGATGCAACGACGGCTGAGTCGCGCAAAGGATTTGCATCGCATTCTTTACGTTTGAAAGCTCGAAACACCATACGTCTGTCACGCAATCCCATTGCGACCTGAATGTCGTTGCAAAAATTCCTGTAATGCCCTTCCTGCAAATTCTACTGGTCGCCCGGTTCTTCAAACTATTTTGATCTTATTGCATGAAAAAGACTTCCAGAAATAGGGCATTTATTACGTTTGCAAACTTACACATAGTTACATTTATATAGTTTTTATTATAAGTAATGAGTGTTAGAGTAATTGTCTTTTTACTACCTATTAAAAAATTCACATGCGTAATCAGAAAATAATTATCACACTCAGTTTGATCATTGCGCTTACCGCTTGCGGTGGCGGTGGCGGAAGCAATTTACCGTCATCGACATCTGCAACTAACGTTGCTCCGGTAGCGAATGCAGGTGTAAATCAAAGCATCACTGCAGGTACGATTGTCACATTAAATAGCAGCGCGAGCGCAGACGGAAATAACGATCCGTTAACTTATACGTGGACGTTAAGCAGTAAACCATCAGGCAGTTTGGCCACTCTGGCATCGCCCAAGTTGGCACAACCGAGCTTTACAGCTGACATGACAGGCGCTTACGTCGCAACGCTGATCGTCAACGACGGCAAACTTGACAGTGCAGCAGCAACAGTCACGATCACAGCTAACGCAAAGTCAGTTGCAACAGCTACCCTGATCGCTCCAGCCAATGGAAAAACTCCGTGGAATCTTGCAACGGCTGCGCAATTCTCCTTGAAAGATGGATCCGGCAACGTCATAGGTGGCGCCCTCACATGCAGCAGCGATACGCCAACAACTCTGGTTGTGGCAGCCGACTGTTCGGCGATCACAGGCAAACGCCTTGGCAATCAGTCTATTACGATTGCTGGTGGCGGCATCAGCGCAAAAGCCTCAGTGAAAGTCATTCCGCAGCCCCAGCCACTTGCCTCTCACACTGGCGATGGCTTTTACAACCTGGTCGTTACCACCGAAGGACGTGTACTTGCCTGGGGCTCCAATGCATCAGGCGTACTTGGTCAAGGAAAATTGTCTTCGGTACTCGCCGAGAGTTCGTTACCGATAGCCGTGAAAGACACGACGGGCTTACTAGAACTCAAAGGTATCGTTGCCGTATCTGCAGGTAATCGTACCGCATTGGCATTAAACGAAGATGGCGAAGTTTATTCATGGGGCAGCGGCAATGGTGAATTAGGTCGCACCGTGCTAAATGTCGATCCATTGCCGGGCAAGGTTGCTAGCCCGACAGGTACGTCCACCCTACAGCACATCGTTGCCATTTCTGCCGGCAATGATCGCACCACCGTACTTGCCGATGATGGCAGAGTATATTCTTGGGGCAATTACTCAGGCCAGACCGGCCCTGACCCGAAAAAGTTTCCCGGCATTGTCAGCGATGTATCTGGAAGCGGCGAACTTGGAAATGCAGTAGCAGTATCGACAGGCGGGAGCTGGAGTGCGGCACTATTGGCTGATGGCAGAGTCGTCACTTGGGGCTTCGGCAATAGTTATGGCTGGCTGGGTCAAGGTGACACTGGCACAGGCGCAACGCATATGCCTGGCTATGTGATCGGCCTAAGTTCCGGACTGCCAATCAGTGGTGTAGTCTCAATTTCGGCAGGTTATAACTTTGGTATGGCCTTAAGCGCTGCCGGACAGATCTATGCATGGGGTAACAACGACTGGGGTCAAATTGGACAAAATTTCAGAGGCTCTGGCACCCAACAAACAAAAGCTGTATTGGTCAAAGCAGTCGGAGGCAGCGGCATCCTAAGCGACGTCAAAATGGTTGCCGCGGGCGGTAGTCAAGCCTTGGCACTCGATGGTAGTGGTAAAGTCTACAGCTGGGGCTATGCGCAAAATGGTGAGTTGGGTGATGGCGCCAACCATCCTCGCATCAATGACTCGCCATTGCCCGCCGCTGTAGTCAGCACTGCAGGCACCGGCCAACTCAGCGGCATCAGCGCCGTGGCAGCCGGTGATGCGCATTCTATGGCATTGACGACCGATGGCAAACTGCTCATCTGGGGGAATGGACTACATGGCAACCTCGGCCAAGGCGGCACCAACGAGAGCATATTTTTCGTGCCTTTGCTGGTGATTAACGAAACAGGTTTGACACCTTTATCGTTAGGCCCTATGGCTTATTGGCCGAATCTCTTGCAACGAGGTAATTAAACGTAAACTTAAATTCGATGCACGCCGAAAGAGCGGCGATGAGGCCGGAGATATTGATTTTCATTAGGGCGTGTTGACATATGATTTGGGAGATGCGTTCAAAGCAAAACGCGGGATGGCAAGGCGCGCGTCGCTGCTGAGGCCGAGGTCTCAGCAAGAGGTGCAACGCAGTCCATCGTGCGTTTTGCTTTGAACCCGGAGGGAATGGCCTAAACGGGTGCATGGCGTTGTTGCAACCCGCAGTGCTCGCACTACCGCGCGTGTTGCGCCTAGCCCTGCTCCCGTTTAGACTCATTCGCACTCCCAAATCATATGTCAACACGCCCTAATATCTCCGGTTGTTTATCGGAAATAAAAAGCTGGAGCATTTAATTTCAAGCTCAGATCCTTACCGTTACTCCTACCCAGTACATTAATTAAATCGCCTATCCCATTGCCATTTTTTCGATTTAATTACGATACTCCAAAATTTCATCCATTCGCGATTTACCAACCCATACTCCACACATCTGTCAAGACTAGCGCAATTGCTCAGATTGCGTATCATCTGGCTCTTCATTTTAATTCTCCATCAAAACTCCATGCTGCCTTCGATAGAACAACGTCTTGCCCTTGAACTTGCTGCTAAACCGGTGCAAGTTGCCGCCGCCATTGCTTTACTCGACGAAGGTGCGACTGTGCCGTTTATTTCGCGTTATCGTAAAGAAGCCACCGGTGGGCTCGATGATATTCAATTGCGCTTGCTGGAAGAACGTTTGCGTTATCTGCGCGAGCTCGAAGCACGCCGTGGCGCCATCATCGCGTCGATAGAAGAGCAAAATAAAATGACGCCAGCCTTGCTCGATGCGATCACCCATGCCGAAGACAAAACCCGCCTGGAAGATCTGTATCTGCCTTACAAACCCAAGCGCCGCACCAAGGCACAGATCGCGGTAGAAGCGGGGCTATTGCCGCTGGCCGATGGCTTGCTGGCTGATCCTGGTTTAAATCCGGAAGAAATCGCCACTGCGTATCTCAAGCCCGCCTTCAGCACCGAGAATGGTGACAATCCTGGCGTGCCGGATACCAAGGCAGCATTGGACGGCGCACGGCAAATTCTGATGGAACGTTTTGCCGAAGACGCGACACTGCTGCAAGCGCTGCGTGAATACTTGCTGGATCACGGCATCGTCGAATCTATCGTGGTGCCAGGCAAGGAAGAAACTGGCGCTAAGTTCAGCGATTACTTTGCTTACTCTGAAACCCTGGGCACGATTCCTTCGCATCGCGCTCTGGCGATATTTAGAGGTAGACGCGAAGAAATGTTAACGGTGAATTTACGTCTGGATACCGAAGAAGAAAAACCGAAATGGGATGCGCCGTTGAATCCCTGCGAAAGCCGTATCGCCGCGCGTTTTGGCGTCAGCAATAAAGGCCGCCCCGCGGACAAATGGTTGTCGGATACCGTGCGCTGGAGTTGGCGTGTGAAGGTCTTCATGCACCTCGACACCGAGCTGATGGGCAATCTGCGCGAAAAGGCAGAAGTCGAAGCCATCAACGTGTTTGCACTAAATCTGAAAGCCTTGTTATTGGCCGCACCGGCTGGCCCGCGCGCCACCATGGGCCTTGATCCTGGCTTGCGTACCGGCTGCAAGGTGGCAGTGGTCGATGCGACTGGCAAGGTAATGGATTACGCCACGATTTACCCACATCAACCGCGCAATGACTGGGATGGTTCTTTGCATGTGTTAGCGCAACTCGCGGCCAAGCACAACGTCTCCTTGATCTCGATCGGCAACGGCACTGCGTCGCGAGAGACCGACAAACTGGCGCAAGACTTGATCAAGATGAAACCTGAACTGAAGCTGACCAAGATCGTGGTTTCGGAAGCCGGTGCTTCAGTGTATTCCGCTTCTGAATTCGCCTCGAAAGAATTGCCCGATCTGGATGTGACTATCCGTGGTGCGGTCTCGATTGCACGCCGCCTGCAAGACCCGTTGGCTGAACTGGTGAAGATCGATCCCAAGTCGATTGGCGTTGGCCAATATCAGCATGATGTCGGCCAATCGCAATTGGCGAGATCACTCGATGCGGTAGTGGAAGATTGCGTGAATGCGGTTGGCGTAGATGTGAATACCGCATCGGCACCTTTGCTGGCACGAGTCTCGGGCTTATCCTCTAGCGTGGCGCAAAGCATCGTCAATTATCGCGACGCCAAAGGCATGTTTACCTCACGCGCCGAACTGCGCTCAGTGCCGCGTTTGGGTGATAAAACTTTCGAACAGGCGGCCGGTTTCTTGCGCGTCATGGGTGGTAATAATCCACTCGATACCTCGGCTGTGCATCCAGAATCATATCCACTGGTGGAGAAAATTCTGGCTGACATCAAGAAGGATGTGAAAGGCGTCATCGGTGATGAGCGCTTGTTGAAATCACTGAGCCCAGCCAAATATGCGGATGAGAAATTCGGCATTCCAACCATCACCGACATCCTCAAAGAATTGGAAAAACCAGGTCGCGATCCGCGTCCGGAATTCACCACTGCCACCTTTAAAGACGGGGTAGAAGAGATCCGCGATCTGCGTCCCGACATGATCCTGGAAGGCGTAGTCACCAACGTGGCCGCCTTCGGCGCCTTTGTCGATATTGGTGTACATCAGGATGGCCTGGTGCATATTTCTGCACTATCGAATACTTTCGTCAAAGATCCGCACACCGTGGTCAAGGCCGGCCAAGTTGTTAAAGTAAAAGTATTAGAAGTGGACGAGAAGCGCAAGCGTATCGCCCTCACCATGCGCCTGACCGACTCAGCGCCGCAGCCAGGCAGTCAGCCCGAGCAAAGGGCCAATCGAGATGATGCCAAGCGGCTTAATCAACATCAGGCAAAGCAGAACAATACGCCAGCGCCGGCTAACAATGCGATGGCTTCAGCATTTGCCAAATTGCGTTCTTAAATCGAGGTTGCCAACTTTCCGCTTAACTCCCTTCTCCCGCCCGCGGCGTTTGGGATGAAACGGATTAGTAATGAGGGTGATCGAACGAGCCAAGCGCTCAATTAAAAACACTTCAAGCCCTAGTTAAACAGCATTACTGTTTCTGAACCGCCCTCACCCCCGCCCTCTCCCGCTAGCGGGAGAGGGGGCCAAATTCCCTCATCAATTCGGCAAGCGCAAAACAAATACCGCGCCCTGATCATTGGAGAGGAAAATTTCACCACGCTGTCCGGCATTTTCATGCATCTGCGCGACCCGTTTAGCCAGACGCAAACCCAGACCTGTTCCTTCTGCAGATATTGCCGCCGACGCATCTTCACAGGCGAGTACATTTTCAGGATAACCTGCGCCATCATCATGTACTTCAAACTCCAGAAAACCCTCGATTTCACGTGCCGAAATTGTGATTCGCTTTTGCGCGAAACGCAGGGCGTTGTGGATGGCGTTTGCCAGCAACATGCGCACTAAGGTTTTATCGTAATGCCAGAGTGCCGGTGCGGCGCCATCATCGACAATAATTGAAATTGTATTCGCACTCCTGACTTCAGCAACCAGTTCCAGGATGAGATCGCATGGCACATGGGCATCAATAGCGAGCGTGAGAATATTGCTTTCTGATTTATAAAAAACCAGCAAACGCGTCAAAGCTTCGGAAGCATTGAGCGCTATTTGCAGAGTCGCGGTATCACCTCTGGCTTCCGCCTGACCAGCCAACTGCGCCAGACTATTCTTCACATCATGAATCGTCAATGCGGCAATTTCAGCAAAACTCATGAAGCGCTCTCCAGCTTATATTTAGCTTGAACTTTCGCCATAAAGCCTGCTATTTCCGGGAGTTTTGGATGTTGATTATTTTGCTTGATAACCGCCTCCTGGAACAGTTTCGCATCATTTATCTTGACGGCATCAACGCCATTCATGAACACATCGACCAACAAAGAAAGCGCCGCGTTCGACACGATTTGCAAATTATTTGGCAGTTGCACGGCAGCTTCTCTGAGCATCTGTGCGGCCTCGGCAAACTCCCCTGCTTTGGCTTTTACAATCGCATTATTATTTAATTCAATCACTTCTTTGGCGGATTTCTCAATCAGCGTTTTAGCCGCGTCTGCGCCGCCGTGGTCTTTCAGAATGCTGGAAATACGTCCATGGATAGCGCTAGACTCAGGATTGTTTTGCACCACGGTCTTAAGAATTGCCATCGCATCGTCCATCCTATCGTTGGCAAGACATGCTTTGGCAATGGCAAGATTGGTCGCTTCAGGCAGGCTGCCGGTATTGCCCGCCAAGGCGATTTCCAAAGCTTGCATCGCCAATTCTGATTTGCCAGATTTCTGCAGTGCGACAGCTTCTGTGGCGGCCAACAAGCGAATATCATCCGTTTCTTTAAAAGTCGCCTTGGCTTCTTCGATGACCGTAATGGCCTTGCCCAAATCGCCTATTTCAGTCAGCGCATTGCCGAGCTTGGCGTAATCGCTCGCCACACGCAAGGGTGAATTTTTGGTTTTTTTCACGACGATACTCATGGCTTTTTCTACCCGCTCGAATTGCCCCGTGTCTTCGGCGATGCTGGCCAGTGAACGCTGACGCGCCAGTGAATTCGGCGCTACTTTGCAGGCACTGTCGAGTATCGTCAGCGCCTCTTCTCCATGCCCTTCTTCTGTATGAATACGCCCCAATAAATCATAGGCAGAGAGCAAATTGGGGCTGGCGCTGATGAGACTGCTCAGTACCTGTTTAGCTTGTTCAGCATCGCCTTTTCCCTTCAGCGCTTTGGCCAAACCCAGGCTTGCCCACGGCATCGCACGGGTCGCCAAGGCCTGTTGGTAGAATTGAATCGCAGCTTCGTACTGGCGTGCCATCACCAAGGCATTACCTTTAATTCTCATGGCATCGATCAGGTACTTATCCCTCACTGCGATGATCTCATCACAGGCAGTGATAATTTCCAGCCATGCTGCTTTGTCTTGCAGTTTATCGATGACAGCGAGCCTGGCTTTTTTTTCTAATAGACGCTCGAGCCTGGTCTTGAGAGTTTCCGCGGTAAATGGCTTCAACAGATAATCATCTGGCATGCATTCGGCAGCCGTGATCACACTCTCGTAGCCTGTTTCGGCCGTCACCATGATAAACAAGGTTGCCCGGCCAATGGCATTGGTGGTGCGTAAAAATTCGAGGAATTGCTGACCATCTGTGCCAGCGCCCAAAAAATAATCACATAAAATAACGTCGTGATTTTTTTGCCGGATCAGGTCGAGTGCATCGCGCACATTCGCTGCAACACTCACCTTTTGTATATCTAACGAGGATATCTGACTTCGCAAGGAACTGCGCATGTCCGGCATATCATCAATGATTAGGATTTGCTTGTCTTTATATGAAATCGGAGGAGCCATAAAGTTTCACCAGAGTTGGTAATACTTACTGCAACAAATTGACCAATTAAGAACCGATAATTCAGTATCTCTCAATATAGCTATTTTGCCAAGAAGCTTTTTACGATTGAACAGGTCTACTGTTTTGGGATGAGTGAAGTAATCGTGTTCGCCCATAATTGCGCTGCACGGTCCAGACCCTCAGTTGAAAAATGGCAATTTTTGCTGCGCAAGCCTTCGTGAATGTCGTAATCAGTATCAGGGCCTAACTGAAAACGTCGATTTGCAGCGACCTTATCTTCAATTGCGGCACGTATCATTGAATTTGGCTCTGTTCGACAAACCGTAGAAAGGGCAAGAACGATAGGCGCAGTGATCTTTTCCTGGTCGAAAATGCCAGCTAAATTATCTAGGCCTGTTGAATAATCAGCCTGACTGGTTCCCATAATCGCATCGGCTTCGCCCTGTTGCCACAACACAAATTTTGGTGCCAAGCCGACTGCCTGCATGGATTTGATCTGTTGCGACAGACGCTCACGCAAGAGACTTTTATCATTCGTCCATTCGGCGATCGAAGTAGTATCAACAGCGAGTACCGACATCACGATAGGCCGCTGCGGTTCTAGCTTGGAAAAATGACGTGGTAAGCGATACCAAATGCTCCCTCCAAGACCGGTACCGCCGGGCAAGGGATCAACTGCCATAGTGCATTTTCCATCCGCTATCAACGCCACCGGCACATCGGCATCAATTCCACGCGCCCCATGATTTGCCGCATTAGATTGCCCCAGCGCAAGTATAACTATCGGTTTTTGCGCGGCGAGCTTCTCGCATGAAATAACAGCTTCGGCATCAACGCGGATAATTTTTTCCAGTTTTATCGCTAATTTGCTATTTTCCGAGCTGCGACCAATACCAGTGAAATGCGCAATCAAAGTGACCATCAAGATGACGAACAACAGGAGTAACGATCGATTTATCCATTGTTTAGGCATGGCTCACACTCTTGAATTGCACTTTGGCGTCATGTTATGAAGAGATAAAATCCCGGGCATCGAACAAACGCAGACAAACATGCTCATACCAAGCAAAGCCAACACCACTAATTCTGTCAATAGTTTTATCATTCGCCACTGCAACATCAAGACACTTTCTTTATTTTCAACAACACAATACCTAAGGAAGCGCGGATTTATTCAATTTCGTCATCCTCGCGAAAGCGGGGATGACGAATAAATCCGCGCTTCCCTAAGCTTCTCGATAAGCTGGTAGACCAGCACTGCGCCCTTATCGACAGTCGTACGCCAAATTCCTGATCTAAATCAAGCTACCGCAATACCCAGAAAAATATACTCCGGCATTCTACTTTATAAAGAGGATGAAAACCCATGGCTGTATTGCACAATTAAAGAATACCTGCGGGAGTATGTATGAGTCCTCAATGAGGCAATGCGCCGGGCACTTGCGTGAGCGCGGGCAGACTTTCCATTATAATGGCGACACACTATTTACTTTATGACTTATCGAGGAATTATCATGAGCGATGTACAAAGCTGGATTAAAGAAACTGTTACTCAACACCCCGTCGTATTGTTCATGAAAGGCACTGCTCAGTTTCCACAATGCGGCTTTTCTGGTCGCGCGATTCAACTCATCAAGACTTGTGGTGTGGAAAATCTGGTGACGATCAACGTACTGGAAGACGCCGCGGTTCGTCAGGGCATCAAGGATTATTCTAACTGGCCGACTATCCCCCAGTTGTATGTAAAAGGCGAATTCATCGGTGGCTCTGACATCATGAATGAAATGTATGAAAGCGGCGAACTACAAGCCTTGTTGCAAGCTTAATTAACGTATGACTGAAGCTGTCGCACCTCGTAAGCTAATCGTCTCCATTACTGGTGCGACTGGTGTCATCTACGGCGTGCGTTTGCTGCAAGCCTTGCGCGAATTGCCCAATGTCGAGAGTCACTTGCTGATCTCGGAAGCCGGCGTATTGAACCTGCACCAAGAGCTAGATCTGAACCGAAAAGACGTCGAAGCATTGGCACACGTGGTGCACAACATTCGTGATATTGGCGCCAGCATCGCCAGCGGTTCGTTTCAATCCGATGGCATGATCATTGCGCCATGCTCGATGAGAACGCTGGCAGCGGTAGCGCACGGATTATCCGACAACCTGATTACCCGCGCTGCCGATGTCGCCCTGAAAGAACGCCGTCGCCTGGTGCTGATGGTCAGAGAAACACCCTTCAATCTGGCGCACCTGCGCAATATGACTGCGGTGACTGAAATGGGCGGCATCATCTTCCCGCCCCTGCCCGGTTTTTATCACAAGCCACAATCGATACAGGAAATGGTTGATCACACTGTTGGTCGCGTACTCGATTTATTTTCCCTGCCACACCATTTAACACCACGCTGGAATGGTTTGAAAGAAGGCTGAGGCTGAGCATATTAGCTCACTCAGCCTCAGCCTCAACATCCATCATTTCCCGACTATATCGCCCTGAAATCCAATCAAAGTTGGGTTCGCCCAGTTAGCGCAGATTGCGCCGCCATTGGTCTTTTTCAGACCCGTGGTTTTCAAGACCAGTTTTTCAATTCCACGAATATCGAGTTCAGGTTTGACCACCGCTGGCGCCTCAATTAATCCGCTATCGAAGAGCAATTTTCCGTCACCAACTATCTGAAATTGCAGGCCGCCCGCTGTGCGACAGGCATCGTCGATACCCACATCAGCAC
Source organism: Undibacterium sp. (assembly GCA_025359635.1). Lineage (GTDB taxonomy): Bacteria > Pseudomonadota > Gammaproteobacteria > Burkholderiales > Burkholderiaceae_D > Undibacterium. The sequence goes on from JANYFV010000279.1 coordinate 11,858, forward strand.
GGAAGGTATGCCAGTCACCCGTCAAGTGATATTCCATCTCGCTTTGGCCAATTACACCGAGGCCCTTGTGAAATTTCAAGCCATTCATCTGCATTAAATTTGCGCTGTTGCCGGGCAGGCTCGCTTTGGCACTATTCGCATGGTCTTTGCTGATTTTTCCCGTACCGTTTTGGCTACGCACAGCCTGCATGTCTGATAGATAAATCTGCTGCTTGGGCCGCTCTGGCACGGGATATTCCAGTACGCTAAATTCCGATATCGTGATCGGGCCAACCGCTACCGGCGTCAACGAGTTATAGGCTTTGGCCACAGAAATATTCGTACTGCTGGCCGTTACCATGGCGTCTTGCGCTACCCCGTCTTCACTTTCATCATGGGTGCTAAGGATGCGCATGCGCAATAGCCGCCCCGCCTTGGCTTTGAACTCGACTTTTTGTTTGCCTTCCAATTGCTTCAAGCGCCCGCTAAATACCGGCGTGCCCCATTCACCGTTAGCATCACCCAGATACACTTCGACATCCTTGGCCTGACCGTATTTCCAGTTTTTATCGTTACGTGGGGCGATTTCAAAACCCTTGATCATCCTGCGCTCACCCAAGGCCAGCGTGAACTCATGCGCACCGGTTTTTTGTGACTGATCGCGCACGGTTCTAAACCACGTATCTGGCTTGCCATCGAGTGCATTTTCAAATGGATGACCCGGCTCTTCCGCCGGACGATTCAGTACAATCAAGCTATCCGCCGCCAGTGCATTGCCGAGCTGTGGCGCGGAAGGGAAGCCGCTAGTCGTGGCCAACTTTGCGTTTGCCTCCACTACCACGCGCAGTTGATAGGCGGCAGCCACCGCTACTTTTTCTGTTTTCACATGGAGTAAGCCATAGGTTTTTTCTGCATCATAAAACCAGCCGGATTTGGCCTGCTCAAACTCTGCTTTCGTACGCAATTGAGATAGCGACTGTTCTTGCAAAAACACCGCTTCCGGCTTCACTCTGCTGTGCACTTGCAACTGGTACACGCGCTGCGCTTCCATCCCTTGATAGTTGCCGATTACAGCATCGATGGCAATCTTGATTTCACCTGCTTTGCCACTCGGTGCATCGACAGCAAAGTGCTGCAAACTGTGTTGGCCGGTTTGATAATCGCGGCTCTCGCCATCGTCTTCATACAAAGTAAATTCGGATTTCCCGTGCGGATAAATATCCAGCGTCAGCACATCCTTGGGTACCTGACCATCGTATAAAGAGCTTGGATACATAGGCAGAATTGCCCCGGCACGTACCAGTACCGGTAGCTTATCGAGTGTGACCTGATAATCGATAACTTTACCTTTGGCATCGACATCCACAACCCGGCCATCCCAATAATCTATCCACTGGCCTTGCGGAAGATAAATCCCCTTACGCCAACCCTGGCTCGCTACCTGGCTGCGATATACCGGCGCCACCAAAAAATCTTTGCCCAAGAAGAATTGATATTTATACGCTTCGGTATTCGCATTCGGGTCATCCGGATGATCCCACATCATACCGCGCACAATAGGTGCGCCGTGCTGTTCTGCCTCCCACGCCGCGGTGTACATGTACGGCATCAAACGCATTTTTAATTTCAGGTAATCACGATTGATACTGCGATACGGCTCATCAAACCACCAAGGGTGTTTGCGTTCAGATTTCGACCAGCCTGACATGCCCATCAATACCGGCGTGAAAGTTTTCCACTGCAGGTCACGCGTAAAAGTCTCCGGACTACCACCAAAAATACCGTCTACGTCGCCAGTCGCATACGCCTGGCCAGACAAGCCGGAGCCGATCAAAGTCGGGATATGCCAACGGATGTAATCCCAACTACCGGTCTGGTCACCAGTCCAGGTGACGGCATAGCGTTGCATGCCAGCCCAGCCCATCACCGTCCATAAAAACGGCCGCGCAGTTGAGTTATCCAAGATGCCTTGCGCCGCTGCCATATTTGCATCCAGGGCAAACTGATAGCCCTGCCCGGTCCAAGCAACATCGAGTTTTTGCGCACGGGTGCCGGCTGTGCCAACTTCCCATTTAATTTTATCAACGCCATTCTCGGTCCAGAGGCCGGTCTTGAAACCGTATTTTTTTAGACCAGCAACCACTTCGGGTAAATTGGCATAGCCACAACCGTAACCATCATTGGGCAAGATCCAACCACCTGGCATATCGTGCTGGCGGTATTTGGCCGCCACAGATTCAATCACATCGGGCGTCTTACCGGTCGGGCCATCGCTCCAGCCATTTGGTGTGGTGCCTGGCTTCTTGATATTGTCGCCGTCGTTATAGCAATCGGCATCCCCATATTCATAGGCCCAACGCGGCAATAAACGCGCGCGGCCAGTCAATTCGGTGTAAGAAGAAAGTACCTCCTTGATCGATGCACCGACAAAATAATAGGCATCGAAACGGTTTTCCTGATGCGTTGCAGTGAGGTAGTCGTTGGAGCGAAAATCGTAATTACCATTGCTCCAGGTATTGCGCAAAACCCCGTAACCCTTGCTGCTCATGTAGAACGGCGCCGGGCTCGGTCTGTCCCCCTCTTCCCAACCACCTGAATAGGAAATCTCCATGAGCTTTCCGCTGAACGCATAGCTGCCATTTTGTTGGCCACCGCCAAAAAAGTGCTCATCCGCACTGCTCGATAAAGTCTGAAAACTTGCTTTGGCACTGAGATCCAAGGCTTGCGCCTCTTGCCAGATCAGGGTCTTGTTATCGGCTCTATACAATGCCATGCGCAAGGGTTTTTTATACAGGCGCAATGCCATCGCTGAGGTTTGCAATAACTGATAATCAGTTTGATCTGAGAGCTGATACGCGACCTTGCTGTAATTTTTTTTTATTACTATCGGCGAGGCCTTATCGCCAGAATCAATCAACTTTCCATCAACACCAGCCCACGCACGGAACAGATCCGGACGCAATAAAGTGATCTCCAGAATGCTGCCATTGTCAGTCGCGATCTGGATTTGACTGAGGCCCGCGGCATTATCTTGCGTAACGATCTTGCGCAGATTACCAATCGGTACCGCTATCGCCGCGCCAGAAAAAACGTGCAATATCAATGCTGCTATGAGCGTTTTACGGATGATGAAAAGCATAGACAATTTCTCTTATTTTGTTGTGAACTGCGAATGTAACTTCATGAACTATTTTCCGACAGCGAGTTTTATTGAGCCTTCCATTAGAAAAAATTTAATGTGACTGTTCAGCCTCTATGAAACGACCATTTTTAAAGTGCGAAAATCTTCATTCACCGTCATGCCGGACTTGATCCGGCATCCAGTTTGACACCGGTGAATTCTGGAGTCCGGATCAAGTCCAGTATGACGATAACGAGGGGTTTTGATATCGTCATCATAGCGACTGAATAGTCACAAATTAATATTAATGAACTCAGCGGGTCTGCACCTCACTAAGTAACCACTGGTGAAATGCCAGGAAGGCCGGGTTTTCTTTCATGTCGGCCGCATAAATCAGGTAGTAGTCAAGCCTGAGTACCGTGTCCACTTTCAAGGGGCGCACCAGTCGCCCTGCCGCAATATCGTATTCGACCAATAATGCCTGACCCAGAGCCACGCCCTGACCATCGATTGCCGCCTGCAATGCCATCAAGGCCAAGGTAAATAATGGCCCCTGACGTGTCTCTACATGTTGTAGGCCTAGCGTAGCAAACCACGATTTCCAGCTCGGATAATCAGGGTCATTCATGGCACTCACCTCGTGCAGCAAAGTGAGTTTTTCCAGATCAGCAGGTGTCGCCAGGTTTTTTGCAGTGGCCGGGCTACACACAGGGAAAACTTCGGTAGCAATAAATGGCTCGATACGAAAATCGGCAAATTGGGTACGGCGAAAATCAATCGTGATATCGCAATCGCGATAAGTGCGATCCACCTCAGAGACGATTTCAATCCGTATATGTGGATGGCGATTCAAGAAGCGATACAGGCGCGGGACCAGCCATTTCGAGCCAAACGAAGGTGGCACTCCAACTCGTAGCACCACATTATTATCGTTCAGCAAAGCGTCGGTAGCTTGCTGAAAAATCTTAAAGCCTTCGCGAATACGTGGCAAATACAGTTCGCCAGCATCAGTTAAGCGCAGGACGTTATTGCTTCGCTTAAACAAATCGATGCCTAGATGATCTTCTAATAACTTTATTTGATGGCTGACTGCGGCATTTGTCACATGTAACTCTTCCGCCGCACGAGTAAAGTTAAGTCGCCGGGCAGCAACCTCAAATACTCTCAATGCATTTAGTGGAGGAAGTCGTTTAGACATGAATCATGGACAAGGCGAATCATCAAAAAACATTAGCGTAACAGAACTTCATTAAATTAAACTTAATGAAGGATTGAAATATTTTCGCTGTGCTATCCCTGTTAATTCTGACATTATTAGCGCCAGCAGCATTATCTGGCATTGGGTTATCAGGAAATTAAATAGGCATTCATTAAACATGAACCATATTCTCACCATAGATACTGGCACCACGAATACTCGCGTCACTTTGTGGCGTGAAGGTGTCGTAATTGCCCATCAATCGCATGAAGTTGGTGTGCGTGACACGGCCATTAGCGGCAACAGCGAAAAACTCAAGCGCGGCGTGCGCGACACCATATTAAAGACCTTGCGGGCGGCGAATATCGAGGAAGATCAAGTGGATCTGGTGCTTGGTTCGGGCATGATCAGCTCTAACGTAGGTTTGTTTGAATTAGCTCATGTACCGGCACCGGCCGGCTTGCAACAACTGGCGCGTGGCATGGTATCAATTGTGATACCAGAAGTGTTTGCCAAACCGATCTGGATTATCCCCGGCGTGCGCAACGTGGTCGAGAATATCGGCTTGCATAATTGCGAAGCGATGGACATGATGCGCGGTGAAGAAGTTGAAGTCATCGGCGTCATCGCTCAACTGGGTATCACCGGCCCGGCAATGATGATCATGCCAGGCTCGCATTCAAAATTTGTCTGCATTGATGAAAAAAATAACATCACCGGCTGCGTCACCACCCTCGCAGGTGAATTACTGTATGTAATTACCCACAACACCATTTTGGCAAAATCGCTTGAGTCTGGTTTTGCCACTTCAATTAATCCTGAAATGCTGTTAGCCGGCGCGCTATCGGCACAAACTATCGGCTTAGGACGGACTTGTTTTAACGTGCGCATTCTCGATCAATTCACCATTTACGAGCGCAATGACAGAGCCAACTTCCTGCTCGGTGCAGTGCTAGGGGCAGATCTCTTAACGCTAAAAAACAGCACAGCAATCAAGATGATGCCTGGCACACCTATCTATATCTGTGGCAAACCCATATTAAAAGATGCCTTGTCTCTACTCATCAAAAATGATGATTATTTCTCCGGCGATGTCACCGTTGTCACCGACGAAATGCAGGCACATCTGGCAGGCCAAGGTGCCATCCTGGTTGCAGCGGCACGTGGTTTGATTAAGTGAAAATAACAAGACAATCTATAGCTGATTAAATACTAAATTTTAGTGAAAATTATCGTCATTCCCGCGCAGGCGGGAATCCAGCAGCTATTCTCGTGCAAAGCACGTCTATTTTGGCGCTGCACGCAATGAACGAGCTAGATTCCCGCCTACGCGGGAATGACGAAAATAACTAGTGTTTGAGTTTTGGAATAAATCAAAAATTTATACACAATTCTAATTTTTAAGAGAAAAATAATGACTAAAGAAATTACCCGTTTTGGCAATATCCCGAATGGCGCTGGCGGCCAACGTCTGCCGTTTTCTCCTGCTGTGCGCGCTGGCGATTTTGTTTTTTGCTCCGGCCAGGTGGCGATGAAAGAAAATGGCGAAATCGAGGATGGCGGCATCGAGGCGCAAACCCGTCGCACTCTGCAAAATGTAGAAAAAGTATTGGCACTCGCTGGCTGCAACTTAAAAGATGTAGTGAAGGTGGCGGTATGGCTAGACGACACACGCGATTTCTGGACCTTTAATCGGATTTACACAGAATATTTTGGCGAAAATCCGCCAGCACGATCATGCGTACAATCAGCCATGATGGTCGATTGCAAAGTAGAGATTGAAGTGACGGCCTACAAGCCAGTTTAATTTCTCACCTATGAACTCGTCCTCTTACCGCTCGCTTTACACCTATGCCTGGGATGTACAGGATATCGGCGTCACCGCGTTTGTCGATGAACTACTCGCCATGGGCGTCAAAGATGTGACGCTGGCCACCAGTTACCATGCCGGTAAATTTATCCGTCCACATGCCAAAAATCCGCCACGTGTGATTTTTCCGCAAGATGGTGTGGTGTATTTTGAGCCGGATTTTTCGCGCTACGCTGAGATCAAACCGCAAGTACATAGCGATGAAATAATTCGTGCAGTGTTACCAGCCTTACTCAAAGATGGCCGCCTCAAAGTCCATGGCTGGACCGTGCTCTTGCACAATAGCCGCATCGGCGCTGCCACTCCACAATATTCCGTCAAGAACGCCTTTGGCGATCCCTACGTATATAGCCTGTGCCCGATGCAACCAGCGGTGTATGACTATGCGGTGGCGCTGTGCGCTGATCTGACAACACAGCATGACTTAGCCAGCTTGGTATTGGAAACACCAGGCTGGCTGCCATATAGCCACGGTTACCATCACGAGTTCGCCCAGGTCGCCAGCAATGATTGTTTAGATATTCTGTTAGGGCTGTGTTTTTGCCCTGCCTGTGTAACCGCAGCGCAAAAAAAGGGGATTGCGATTGCGGCTTTGCAAACCCGCGTACAAAAAAATATCAGCGACTATCTGGCAAAGCCATTCGACGCAGTAAGCGATCAAAACGCGAGTGTTTCACAACGTGAGATTTTGACTACGCCCGAGTTTCTCGGCCTGGTTAAACTGCGCCAAGAACGTGTCACAGAATTGGTGCGGGCTATCCGCAAAGCGATTCCAGAAAAGACCAAACTCGCCGTGATTCCTACAGTGCAAAGGCCAACATCCGCATGCTGGATCGAGGGTAGCGATTTGCCAGCCTTATCGGACGTCGCCGACTATCTCGAGATTCCCTTTTACGAAACCAGCGCCAAACGCGCGATTGCCGATGCAAGCGAAAGCATAGCCCGGATCGGCAGCGCAAATAAAGTACGGGCGATCTTGCGCCCTGGCTTACCCGATCTCAATCAAGGCGCTGAGCTAGAGGCCGCAATGACCGGAATTAAAGCATTGGGCGTGACTGATTTTGGCTTTTATAACTACGGCCTGTTGCCACAAATTCAGCTCGATAAACTTGCGGCAACACTAAAAAAGGATGAATTTCATGGCGCGTAATATTCTCATCACCGGCGCTTGCGGTGGCATCGGGCGCGCCTTGTGTAGCGCCTTTGCTGCAGCAGGCGATCACGTGTTTGCCCAAGACCGGGAAGCTGCACAATTGACCGAGCTAGTTGAGCAATTAGGTGCAGAAAATTGCACCGGCGTGCTGGCCGACATCACCGATGCAAGCGCGTTGAAACAAGCTTTGGCTTTGGCCACTGGTGAGCATGGCGAGGTGCATGTCCTGGTCGCCAATGCTGGCGCGGCAGAAGCATTGACTTTGCAAACGACAACGGAAGCCAGTTGGAAGCAAGACATGGATTTAAATTTGAATGGCACTTTTCATTCAGTCGAAGCGGTACGTCCAGCGATGCAAAAAGCCGGCAAGGGCAACATCGTCATCATAGGCTCGGTCAATGGCATGACCTCACTTGGCCACCCGGCGTATAGCGTGGCAAAAGCGGGCTTGATTAGTTATACCAAGGCACTCGCCATGGAGTTTGGCCAATTTGGCATACGCGCAAATATTGTCTGCCCCGGCACTGTCAAGACCCAGGCATGGCAAGCACGCGTGGATAAAAATCCGCAGGTATTTGAAGACCTCAAAAAATGGTATCCGTTGCGCGATTTCGCCACGCCGCAAGATATTGCCGATGCGGTACTGTTCCTCGCTTCTGATGCTGCAAGAGTGATCACCGGTGTGGTGCTGCCGGTGGATGGTGGCTTGATGGCGGGCAATCAGGTATTTGCCGGTGAATTAACGCAAGAGAATATTTAAATTCAATGTTAGAGATGTCTACTTATGCTGCAAGATTTTGAATTTAGCCCCCTCTCCCGCTAGCGGGAGAGGGTTGGGGTGAGGGTGGTTGAGTAAGGCAGACGCTCACAAGAAGAATACATTTAACCGAGATTTTCCAATAGGATTTTTGGCGAGGATGGATGCACTTTTCGAGTCAGTTTTGTGGCGAATGAGGCGCTAATAGCGAGCTATTAGCAACGAAGAGCAGCGAAACTGGCCGAAAATGCGCCGTCAGCACACAAATAGCGCTGCAGGTGCGCCTATTGGAAATCTCGGTTTAAAGCACCAGATTAATAAGCGTTTCGTATCTGAACCGCCCTCATCCCCAACCCTTCTCCCGCCAGCGGGAGAAGGGAGCTTAATCAGTAAATTTTAATGACTATGGAATCACTCATGAATAACAAAGACCAACCAGCAAGTTCAAACAAAGATGTTGTAGTCGCCATGTTTTTTATCAGCCTGCTATTTTTCATCCTGGGCTTTGTCACCTGGCTCAATGGCTCCTTGATTCCATTTCTAAAAATTGTTTGCGAACTCAGTGATTTTCAGGCGCTCTGGGTGACTTTTGCGTTTTATATTGCCTATACCGTCATGGCCTTGCCATCAGCAGCGGTATTGCGTCGTATCGGCTATAAAAACGGCATGACCTTGAGCCTGGGCGTGATGGCAATTGGTGCATTGATGTTTATACCGGCGGCAAAATCGAGCTATTACGGCCTGTTTTTATTGGCGCTGTTTACACTAGCTAGCGGCATGACCCTGATGCAAACGGCCATCAACCCCTACATCGTTTGCATAGGCTCGCGTGACAGTGCCGCCATGCGCATCAGCATTATGGGTTTATTTAACAAAGGCGCCGGGATAGTTGTTCCCTTGGTTTTTACGGCATTAATCTTATCCGGGATCGATAAGTATTCCGGCGCTGCATTAGCCGCTTTGGATAATAGCGCGCGCGAAGTATTGCGTACCGAACTCTCAGCGCGTTTAGTGGTGCCCTACGCCATCATGGCTGGTGGCTTGCTCATTTTTATGGCGATTATTCATTTTTCCTCGTTACCAGAATTAAAAGAGGAGGAACATGAAAATAGTTCATCCCTGAACAAATTTGGTGTCTTGCACTATCCGCAGTTGGTTTTAGGCGCGATTGCTTTATTTGCCTATGTCGGAGTTGAAGTAATTGCGGGCGATACGATAGGCTTATACGGACACCATCTCGGCGTGAAAAATTTTGCCGTGCTCACCTCGTACACAATGGGATTTATGGTGCTCGGCTATTTGCTTGGTGCCACCTGTATTCCCAAATTCTTGTCACAAAAAAATGCCCTGATTCTATCTGCCGTCAGTGGCATCGTCTTCACCTTTGGCGTAGCCTTAAGCTCTGCCACTGACACTAGCATTTCACAAATATTAATCGGCTGGGCTGGCGTACCTGTCGTGCCAAATACGGTAATATTTTTAGCCATGCTAGGCTTCGCAAATGCCTTGGTCTGGCCCTCGATCTGGCCGCTGGCATTGGAAGGCTTGGGTAAATATACCGCTAGCGGTTCTGCCCTGTTAATTATGGGTATTGCCGGTGGCGCATTACTACCAATGGCATACGGCCAGATTTCGGATACCAGCAATTCACAGATGGCGTATTGGGTGATGTTGCCATGCTATCTGGCGATTTTATTTTATGCTTTCAAGGGACACAAAATCCGTCAATGGAAATAGTAAAACCATGTTAAACCTAAGCACACTAGCGCAACAACTTCTACTCCCTGGCACCAAGGGTCTGGCGCTCACTGCGCCTATGCAACAGCAAGATATCGCCGCGCAAAATTGGAATGTCCTGGATGCTGATACCAGCTTCCCGGTTGCCGTATTGAAGCACACTGCCCTGCAACACAATCTGAAATGGATGAAGGAGTTTTGCGAGGCCATGCACGTGGTGTTAGCGCCACACGGCAAAACCACCATGTGCCCGCAACTGTTTGAGATGCAGCTAGAAAACGGGGCTTGGGGCATGACCTTGGCAACTGTCAATCAGGCCTTGATCGCCCATAGGTTTGGTGTGAAACGCATTTTATTGGCGAATCAATTAGTCAGCCGTAGCGACACGCAGGCGATTTTGCATCTGATGTGTAGTGACGCTACATTTGAGTTTTTTGCTTTGACCGATTCGCTGGATGGTGTGGCACGGATGGCGGAACAAGTGCGCCTGTCGGGTTTGCAACGCCCTTTACCGCTATTGGTTGAATTGGGCTTTGCCGGTGGCCGCACCGGCTGCCGCAGTCAGACCGAAGCACTGAAAGTGGCGCGCGCCATTCATCAAAGCCCGTATTTGCAATTGGCGGGAATAGAGGGTTATGAAGGCCTGTTAGTCGGCAAACATCGCGAGCAAGATCTGATCGCGGTGAAGGCATTTGTCAACGATCTCGTCACGCTCGCGCAACAAGCCGACACGGAAGATTTGTTCGGTGCTGATCAGATTATTTTATCGGCAGGTGGCAGTGCTTACTTCGATCTGGTCGGTCGTGGATTTGCCAACCAGACTCACTGGTCGCGCCCTCTTACTACGATCTTGCGCAGTGGCTGTTATGTCACGCACGATCACGGTTTTTATCATGGCTTACTCAAAGAAATGGGTGCCCGCGAAACAGGTATGAGCCAAGATAATTTACGTCCCGCGTTAGAAGTATGGAGCATGGTTCTGTCGCGCCCAGAGCATGATCTGGCGATCCTTAGTATGGGCAAGCGCGATGCCTCTTACGACATTGATTTGCCGATTCCCTTAGCCACGCACAGGCCGGG
>JANYFV010000318.1 GCA_025359635.1 Undibacterium sp.
TACCGCTTGCCATAGCTACTTTAATGCCGCCCCAGCTCAAAGCAATAATTGCCAATAAAGCAAAAAGCTTCATACCTATGGGCTGCAGCTTAGTCTGAAAATTAACTGTGAATTTATTAATTCCATCGTTTAATGCAGTCAGATTTTGACTAGCCTCAGCTTTATAAGTCGACGTGCCCCAATATATTTCCTCCAGCTGGGCTTGTGCTTGCTCTTGTGACTGTACGACAACACCGCCAGCATGAGCTTGGAAAGTAACCATGAAAAAACACATGGCAAATAAGATTATTTTAAATAGTTTCATGGTTACGTCCTTTTAGAAGGTTCAGATTAAATCTGATGCAGCTGCAGCCGCTTTTGGTTTAAACGAGAGCGAATAAAAGTCGCCTTTGGCACCTGTTTTGCGCCAACCACTGACGTAGTACTCGAGACCTCCGACTAAAGCGCTCCCAGAAATATCAGGATGCGAATCTTTTGACTTTCGGTCATTTTTGAACATGCTGCCGCTGTTGTCTTGAGGCTCTCGCTTGTTATTCTTTTCAGGCGAGGCACTAGCTTCATCTGTCCCTGAAAAATCGCTCTCAGCACCCTCTTGAGTACGATTTTGAAGGCTTTCTGTAATTGGAGGATGATCGTGCTGCTCTTGTTGGATCATTTCGTCTTGATCTTGGTCAATGTCTTGGTTTTGCATGTTATTACTCCTAGGTTAAAAATTAAAAAAGTGAAACTTCTGGTGGTGCTCGGGTTGAAGGGTTATGTCTTGCCCTTTAATTTTGATTTGTTTGATGCTGTGAAATATGTCCTGCATTTTTTTTGAAGTGCATTGACCAGTGCAGTGATAATGCACGGCGGTAATTTGCTCTTGCTTCATCATTTGTAAGTAATTAGCTAAGATTTCAGGGTAGCGTTTAAGCGATTTGTATGACCGCTCAACCTCTATAGCTATAGTTCGGCCGTCTGGTGTAGTAGCTATCGCATCGGGTACTTTTAACCAATTATTTTGTTGGCCATATCGCTTACATTGGCGGTCGCTTTTCCAATTCGTCCAACCTTCAGATTCAAGCTGCAGTCGAAGTTTTTGAATTGATAGTGAATGCTGCAAAGTCCAAGCCGAAACTCTCCCTGGTTCGAAATAATTAACCAACTCATTATTTTTAAAGTCACTGGCTAGCGCCGCTGCGTGTGGTGTAAGGCCATAAATGATCTGCGTTTTTGATCCAGTTGGTAGTTCTTCGCAACGTAGCAAGCCATCACGCTCCATGGCCTTTAAAGTGTTGTGTGCACCTAGGCCTTTCATACCAAGCACTTGTGAAAGAATTTGACAGGTACTATGACCTTCAACCTTGAGCCAGTTAAGGATAAGTTCGCGTTTTTCAGCAATCCTAATGACTTGTTGTGCTTTATCTTTGATTAAGAATTGTGAGTTAGCCATTTAGATGAGATCCTGTGCTGTGATGATTGAATCGCCCTCAAACGCTTGCGTTTGAAGGTTGTCTGGTGACTTTTGTACTTGAACTGGTGAAATTGTTAGGAACGATGGCTGACCATTGCCGAAAACAACAGCTTGACCATTATGCAAATTCAAAATCATGTTTTCGTCGATTAAGAAACGTTCTGCCTGGCGAATAGTCCGCTGATCCTCAATGACTTCAGCCATGGCAGCATTTCGACTGACGCGCCGTGATTCGTCATCGACTTGAATGCGCCCCGATTTTCGGGCCAGCCATTCAGCAGTTTCAGGATCTTCAACTCTGTAAACGATTTTAAGACTGCAGTTTTCCATAACTGCACCAACCACAGCATCTGAATTCAGATCAGCTGGGCAATCACGCAAATCTGCCAAACTTTGATGGGCTAAAATGACATGTAAGCCTTTGTCACGGGCAGCGCCGAGAGACTCTAGAAAAGGTTTGGAAATGTGATATTTGGCTTCGTCCAGGATTGCGCAAACTGGACGTGGTTTTGAATTTACCCGGTCACGCTCTTCGCATAGCTGAATAATTTTGACTAACAACATTCGCTGCATTCTTACTACTTTTGCATTACGCATGCTGCCTACTACATATATTGCCCCACCTTCTTGCACAACCTTTCTAAGATCAACACCAACTTTGGCGTTAACTGATGCT
>JANYFV010000399.1 GCA_025359635.1 Undibacterium sp.
CTTGTGGCTGACCTGATACGCGGTAAAAAAGTGGATCAAGCATTGAACATCTTGGCCTTCAGTCCTAAAAAAGGTGCAACGATCATCAAGAAAGTGTTGGAGTCTGCAATTGCAAACGCTGAACACAATGATGGTGCGGACATCGATGAACTGAAAGTTACGACTATCTATGTTGAAAAAGGGACTATCCTTAAGCGCTTCACAGCGCGTGCTAAGGGTCGTGGCGATCGTATCTCTAAACAATCCTGTCACATTTATGTGACTGTAGGCAACTAAGGAGTCACGATGGGACAGAAGATACATCCAACCGGTTTCCGCCTGGCAGTAACGCGTAACTGGTCTTCCCGTTGGTATGCTGGCAATGGTAACTTTGCCTCTATGCTTGGTGAAGATATTAAAGTTCGTGAATACCTGAAGAAGAAACTGAAAAACGCATCAGTAAGCCGTATTACTATTGAGCGCCCTGCAAAAAATGCCCGTATTACTATTTTCAGCTCCCGCCCGGGTGTTGTAATTGGTAAAAAAGGCGAAGATATTGAACTGTTGAAGACAGAGCTCGCCAAGATCATGGGCGTACCTGTTCACGTGAATATCGAAGAAGTGCGCAAGCCAGAAATCGATGCTCAGTTAATCGCTGACTCAATTTCTCAGCAACTCGAAAAACGCATCATGTTCCGTCGTGCAATGAAGCGTGCGATGCAAAATGCAATGCGCCTGGGTGCTAAAGGCATCAAGATTATGTCGAGTGGTCGTTTGAACGGTATTGAAATCGCTCGTAAAGAGTGGTATCGCGAAGGTCGCGTGCCTCTTCATACATTGCGTGCAGATATCGATTACGGTACTAGCGAAGCGCAAACTACCTACGGTATCATCGGCGTTAAGGTTTGGGTTTACAAAGGTGATCGTTTGCCAAATGGTGACGCTCCAGTAATTGAATCTATGCCTGAAGACGATAAAAAGCGTCGTGGTCCTCGTCGTGAAGATGGTAAGCCAAGCAGCCGTCCGCGCGCCAAGCGTCCTGAAGGTCAAACTCCAACTGGTGTAGCTCCAGCTCCAGCGGCTAAGCGTGTTCACGCTAAAGCAGCTAGCACAGCAGCACCAGCTGAGAAAGCAGGAGAATAATCATGCTGCAACCAGCACGCAGAAAGTACCGCAAAGAGCAAAAAGGCCGTAACAAGGGCATCTCGCATGACCGTGGTACAGCAGTTTCTTTCGGTGAATTTGGTTTAAAGGCGATAGGCCGTGGTCGTATCACGGCTCGTCAAATCGAAGCCGCACGTCGCGCGATGACACGTCATATTAAACGTGGTGGTCGTATCTGGATTCGTATTTTCCCAGATAAGCCAATTTCGCAAAAACCAGCGGAAGTTCGTATGGGTAATGGTAAGGGTAATCCTGAGTACTATGTTGCTGAGATTCAACCAGGCAAGATGTTGTACGAAATGGATGGCGTCGATGAGACGCTGGCGCGCGAAGCTTTCCGCTTGGCCGCAGCTAAATTGCCATTATTGACAACGTTTGTCGTACGTCAAGTCGGCACTTAAAAGGGAGTTGTAAATGAAAGTATCTGAACTCCAAGGCAAAGATCCTGCAGCTTTGACTAAAGAACTAAACGAATTGCTGAAGGCTCAGTTCAGCTTGCGTATGCAAATCGCTACGCAACAACTGAACAACACTTCGCAACTCAAAAAAGTACGTCGTGACATCGCACGTGTAAAAACAGTCATGAATCAGAAGGATGCCAAATAATGAACGATCAAGTTAAAGTCGCACTGAAGCGCACATTGATTGGTAAAGTTGTTTCTGACAAAATGAACAAGACTGTCACAGTCCTTGTTGAGCGTCACGTAAAACATCCTTTATATGGAAAGATCATTATGCGTACTGCAAAGTATCATGCGCATGACGAAGCTAACCAGGCTAAGGCTGGCGATACCGTTGAGATTCAAGAAGGTCGTCCTATCTCCAAGACTAAAGCTTGGACGGTGACCCGCGTAGTTCAAGTTGCACAAGTTCTATAAATTTATTGCACAAATATTTTTTTGATGTAATAATAGCGAGCTGTCATCTGCATTAACTGCAAATGACAGCTAAATGCCTCTCGTAATAAGTAATGTTGTGAGAGTGGTTAAAAATTCGTCCACCTAATCAGTTGGTTTGTTTTTGTTGAATTGTTATTCAATAATAAATCGATCTCCTGGCGGGACCAAAACTGGCTGCAGATCTGCATGGTGCGGATTGTGTGGGTTAAGTTGGGAAAGAGAACATTATGATTCAAACAGAAAGCCGGCTAGAAGTGGCTGACAATACTGGTGCGCGCGAAGTTTTGTGCATCAAGGTATTGGGTGGCTCTAAGCGTCGTTATGCAGGGATCGGTGATGTCATTAAAGTCACTGTGAAATCTGCTGCTCCTCGCGGTCGTGTAAAAAAAGGTGAAATTTACAACGCTGTTGTTGTGAGAACT
Source organism: Undibacterium sp. (assembly GCA_025359635.1). Classification (GTDB taxonomy): domain Bacteria; phylum Pseudomonadota; class Gammaproteobacteria; order Burkholderiales; family Burkholderiaceae_D; genus Undibacterium. The sequence goes on from JANYFV010000399.1 coordinate 2,465, forward strand.
GCTAAAGGTGTTCGTCGTCAAGATGGCTCGTTAGTTAAGTTTGATACCAATGCTGCGGTGTTGTTGAATGCAAAACTTGAGCCAATCGGAACTCGTATTTTCGGCCCAGTAACGCGTGAACTGCGTACTGAGCGTTTTATGAAAATCGTTTCGCTTGCTCCTGAAGTGCTGTAAGGGGTCCTGATGAATAAGATTCGTAAAAATGACGAAGTCATCGTCTTGACGGGTAAAGATGCAGGTAAGCGTGGTCAAGTGCAGCAATGCGTTGACGCAAATTACCTCGTCGTTGCAGGCATTAATGTCGCTAAAAAAGCGACTAAGCCTAACCCGATGACTGGCGCAGTTGGTGGCATCGTTGATAAAGTGATGCCGATACATATATCAAATGTGGCGTTGTTTAACGCTGCATCTGGTAAGGCAGACCGTGTTGGCTTTAAGGTCGTGGATGGTAAGAAAGTCCGCGTCTATAAGTCGACTGGCGAAGTTGTGAAGGCATAAAGTCATGGCCCGTCTACAAGCATTTTATAAAGAAAAAGTTGTTGGTGATCTGACTGCGAAATTTTCGTACAAGACACCAATGGAAGTGCCTCGTCTTTTGAAGATAACCCTAAATATGGGCTTGTCCGAGGCTATCGCCGACAAGAAAATCATTGAACACGCAGTTGGTGATTTGACGAAGATTGCTGGTCAAAAACCTGTCGTCACTAAGGCGCGCAAGGCGATTGCTGGTTTCAAAATTCGTGAAGGTTATCCAATCGGTTGTATGGTGACTTTGCGTGGCGCTCAGATGTATGAATTCCTGGATCGTTTTGTAACCGTGGCGTTGCCGCGTGTACGTGACTTCCGTGGTGTGTCTGGTCGTGCGTTTGATGGTCGTGGTAATTATAATATCGGTGTCAAGGAACAGATCATTTTCCCTGAAATCGAGTACGACAAGATTGACGTGTTGCGTGGTATGAATATTAGTATTACTACGACAGCAAAGACCGACGAAGAAGCAAAAGCGCTTCTCGCCGCATTTAAATTTCCGTTCAGAAACTGAGGTCGCCATGGCAAAATTGGCACTGATTAATCGTGAGCAAAAGCGTGCTGACCTGGTGAAGAAATTCGCTGGCAAACGCGCCGAATTGAAGGCCGTCATTGACGACCAATCAAAGACTGAAGAAGAGCGTTATTTAGCTCGTCTGAAGTTGCAGGCTTTGCCACGTAACTCCAATCCGACTCGTCAGCGCAATCGTTGCGCATTGACAGGTCGCCCACGTGGCACATTCCGTAAGTTTGGTTTGGGCCGTATTAAACTCCGTGAATTCGCCATGCGTGGTGAGATTCCGGGTATGACTAAAGCCAGCTGGTAATAGGAGAATATCAATGAGTATGAGCGATCCTATCGCCGATATGCTGACCCGCATCCGTAATGCGCAAGTAGTTCAAAAAACTGCCGTTGCGATGCCGTCCTCAAAAGTTAAAATTGCGATTGCAGTTGTACTTAAGGATGAAGGCTACATTGAGGATTTCGCAGTGACGGAAGCTGCTGGGAAATCTGAATTGAAAATCGGTTTGAAATATTATGCAGGGCGTCCTGTTATTGAGCGTTTGGAGCGTGTTTCGCGCCCAGGTCTTCGTATTTACAAAGGTAAAGACGAAATTCCAAGCGTGATGAACGGTTTAGGCGTGGCGATTGTGTCCACACCTAAGGGCGTAATGACTGACCGCAAAGCGCGCGCAACCGGTGTCGGTGGCGAAGTTATTTGCTACGTCGCCTAAGGAGCACAAGATGTCTCGAGTAGGTAAAATGCCAATCGTGTTGCCAGCAGGTGCAGAAGTTGCAATCTCAGCAGCACAGGTAACAGTAAAAGGCCCAATGGGCGTGTTGACACAAAGTCTTAATGGCTTGGTGACAGTCGCAAACGACAGCGGTACTCTAAATTTTTCTCCGGCTAATGACGGACGCGAAGCAAATGCTATGACTGGTACATTACGTGCGCTAGTTAATAACATGGTTGTTGGCGTTACCAAAGGCTACGAAAGAAAATTGAACTTGGTCGGCGTTGGATATAAAGCACAAGCACAGGGGGATAAATTAAATTTATCTCTAGGCTTTTCGCACCCTTGCGTACACCAGATGCCAGAGGGCATTACGGTTGTAACAGCAACACCTACTGAAATTCTCATCAAGGGAATTAATAAGCAGGTTGTTGGTCAAGTGGCAGCTGAAATCCGTGCATACCGCAAACCTGAGCCTTATAAGGGCAAGGGCGTCCGTTATTCGGACGAAGTGGTTGTGATCAAAGAAACCAAGAAGAAGTAATAGGGGTTGACGATGGATAAGAAACAATCACGTCTGCGCCGCGCGACTCAAACCCGTGCCAAGATCGCAGAACTCAAGGTGACTCGCCTCGCGGTGCATCGTACGAATCAGCATATCTATGCAAGTATTATTGATTCTGAAGCTAAGGTTTTGGCTTCAGCATCTACGCTAGAAGCAGAAGTTCGTGCTGAATTGGCTGCGGCATCAGGTAATGGTGGTAACGCTGCTGCTGCCACTTTGGTTGGTAAGCGTGTTGCAGAGAAAGCGTTAAAAGCAGGGATTACCGAAGTCGCGTTTGATCGCTCCGGTTTTCGTTACCATGGTCGCGTCAAGGCGTTAGCGGAAGCTGCGCGTGAAGCTGGTCTGAAGTTCTAAGGAAAATTCGTCATGGCAAAAATGCAAGCGAAAATGGCATCTGACAAACCAGATGACGGCATGCGCGAAAAAATGATCGCGATCAACCGTGTAACCAAGGTGGTTAAGGGTGGTCGTATCATGGGCTTCGCAGCGCTGACAGTCGTTGGTGATGGAGATGGTCGTATCGGTATGGGTAAAGGGAAATCGAAAGAAGTTCCTGTTGCTGTACAAAAGGCGATGGAAGAAGCGCGTCGCAAGATGATTAAAGTAACTCTCAAGAACGGTACATTGCAACACGCAGTGACTGGTCAGCATGGCGCATCAAAAGTAATGATGATGCCAGCAAAAGAGGGTACTGGTGTTATCGCTGGTGGTCCAATGCGCGCGATTTTTGAAGTTTTGGGCGTGGTAAATGTCGTTGCTAAATCCAACGGTTCTACCAATCCTTACAATATGGTTCGTGCTACTTTGGATGGTTTGTCCAAAATGAGTACTGCCTCTGAAATTGCCGCTAAACGTGGCAAGTCCCTAGAAGAAATTCTGGGCTAAGGTGAGCGAAATGACAAAGACAGTAAAAGTAACTTTGGTCAAAGGTTTGATCGGGACTCGTGAGTCTCATCGTGCTACCGTTCGCGGTTTGGGTTTGCGTCGTATCAATTCAGTTTCTGAATTGCAAGACACGCCATCCGTACGCGGCATGATCAATAAAGTCTCGTATCTTGTGAAGGTTGTATCGTAAGCCGTTGGGCTTGCGATCGGAGCAAATTATGGAATTAAATACAATCCAACCTGCTGATGGCGCAAAACACTACAAACGTCGTGTTGGTCGTGGTATCGGTTCTGGTTTAGGTAAAACATCGGGTCGTGGTCATAAAGGTCAAAAGTCTCGTACAGGCGGTTTTCATAAAGTCGGTTTCGAAGGCGGTCAGATGCCTTTGCAACGTCGTTTGCCTAAGCGTGGTTTTAAATCTTTGGCGACGCCTTACAAGGCAGAAGTTCGTTTGACGGATCTGGAGAATTTGCCGGTCACTGATATCGACGTTTTAGCTCTTAAACAAGCTGGTGTTGTGTCTGTTTTGGCTCGCGTTGTTCGCGTGATCATGTCTGGCACAATCACAAAGAAAGTGACTTTGAACGGTTTGATCGCTACTAAAGGCGCTAAAGCTGCAATCGAAGCTGCCGGCGGCACAGTGACTGAAGTAGTGATTGCACCAGTGGTTAAGAAATTACCTGCTAAAGCAGCTGCTTAATTTAGCCAAAACAGGGGCAAACATTGGCAACTTCTCCACAACAAGCTAAAAGTGCTGCAAGCGGATTTCCATGGGGACGACTCTGGTTCCTGCTTGCTGCACTGGTGGTCTACCGTATAGGTGCGCATATACCTGTTCCAGGTATAGATGCAAATACGCTGGCTGAACTATTTAAACAAAACCAAGGTGGTATTTTGGGTATGTTTAATATGTTCTCCGGTGGAGCTATGTCCCGTTTCGCGATATTTGCTCTAGGTATTACACCGTATATTTCAGCATCAATTATTATGCAATTGATGTCGATTGTTTCGCCGCAGTTAGAGGCCCTTAAAAAAGAAGGTGAGTCTGGCCGCAGAAAGATCACGCAATATACTAGATACGGCACTTTGGTTTTGGCAACGTTGCAAGCTTATTTCATTGCTTTTGGATTGGAGTCACAAGCAGGTCTTGTTCTCGATCCGGGAATGGCATTTCGCTTTACGACAGTGGTCACTTTGGTCACTGGAACGATGTTTTTGATGTGGCTGGGCGAACAAATTACTGAGCGTGGTTTGGGTAACGGCATATCGATTATTATTTTCGCTGGTATTGCAGCTGGTCTGCCAAATGCATTGGCAGGATTATTTGAATTGGTGCGTACTGGTTCGATGTTACCTTTCACTGCATTAATTGTTTGCTTGGTTGCTGCCGGAGTTACATTCGTTGTCGTATTTGTAGAGCGTGGTCAGCGTAAGATTTTAGTAAATTATGCTAAGCGTCAGGTCGGAAATAAAGTGTATGGTGGGCAAAGCAGTCATTTGCCTTTGAAGTTGAATATGGCTGGTGTAATACCACCGATTTTCGCTTCCTCCATTATTTTGTTCCCTGCGACGATAGCGAGTATGTTTACTAAGGGAAATGATACGTCGAATAGTTGGTTTATTAGTTTCCTGAAAGACCTCAGTGTCTCGATGGGGCCCGGAGAACCAATTCATGCCTTGTTATATGCTGGCGCGATTATTTTCTTTTGCTTTTTTTATACAGCTCTTGTGTTTAATAGCAAAGAGACGGCTGATAATCTGAAGAAGAGCGGAGCATTTGTTCCGGGTATTCGCCCAGGTGACCAGACTGCTCGTTATATAGATAAAATTTTGATGCGTTTGACTTTGGCGGGGGCGGTTTATATTACTGCGGTTTGTTTGTTGCCTGAGTTCTTGATTTCGCATTGGAAAGTACCGTTTTACTTTGGTGGTACTTCTTTGCTGATTATCGTTGTAGTGACGATGGATTTTATGGCACAGGTACAAAATTATGTAATGTCACAGCAATACGAATCGCTTCTTCGTAAGGCAAATTTCAAGGGTGGCGTTCCAACTAGGTAGTCGCCCAGAGGAAAAGCAGATCGAATGGCAAAAGACGACGTTATACAGATGCAGGGTGAGATTCTTGAGAATCTTCCAAATGCAACATTTAGAGTTAAGTTGGAAAATGGGCATGTTGTGCTAGGCCATATTTCCGGAAAGATGCGGATGAACTATATTCGTATTCTTCCTGGTGATAAGGTGACAGTAGAATTGACGCCTTATGATTTGAGCCGGGCGCGAATAGTGTTCCGTACCAAGTAATTTAAATTGAACCAGAAGGAAAGAGGGCAAAAATGAAAGTTCTCGCATCAGTAAAGCGGATTTGCCGCAATTGCAAGATCATCAAGCGCAAGGGTGTGGTTCGTGTTATTTGCACAGAACCGCGTCATAAGCAGCGCCAAGGTTAATACGAGGAATATCGCATGGCACGTATAGCAGGGGTTAATATCCCAAATCATCAGCATACTGTAATTGGCTTAACAGCTATCTATGGTATTGGCCGCCCACGCGCAGAGAAAATCTGCCAGGCAACCGGTGTTTTAACCAATAAAAAGGTTAAAGATCTGGATGACAACGAACTAGAGAAGCTTCGCGACGGAATTGCAAAATTCATCGTTGAAGGTGATCTGCGTCGTGAAATCTCGATGAACATCAAACGTTTAATGGACTTGGGCTGCTATCGCGGTCTCCGTCATCGTAAAGGTTTGCCTTGCCGTGGCCAACGGACGCGTACGAATGCTCGTACACGTAAGGGTCCACGTAAAGCAGCGCAATCATTGAAGAAATAATCCAGTAACACTGGATTTAAGGAAACAGTTATGGCAAAAGCACAAAATAACGCGAACGCAGCACGGGCTCGTAAAAAAGTTAAAAAGAATGTCGCTGAAGGTATCGCACACGTTCACGCTTCTTTTAACAACACCATCATCACGATCACAGATCGTCAAGGCAATGCGTTGTCTTGGGCAACGGCTGGTGGCGCCGGTTTTAAAGGTTCGCGTAAATCTACACCATTTGCAGCTCAGGTTGCAGCGGAAGCTGCAGGTAAAGTTGCAGTGGAATGCGGTATCAAAAATCTGGAAGTGCGTATCAAAGGTCCAGGTCCAGGTCGTGAATCTTCAGTGCGCGCATTGAATAATCTGGGTATTAAAATATCCTTGATTCAAGACGTTACGCCAGTGCCACATAACGGTTGCCGCCCTCCAAAGCGTCGTCGTATCTAATCAGAGGCGCATGCTTCTGACATTCTGACGCTTTTAGTGTTAGAATACAGCCCGCCAATTCGATTGGTGGGTTTTGTGTTATTGAGTTCGTTTTAATTATTTAGTAAGACCACCGTTTGACTGTAAGCAGGTCAGACTAGCGTAGCAGGAACAAAGTCCTGGCCTACGTCATTTAAAAAAGGAAATTATTGTGGCACGTTATATTGGACCAAAAGCAAAGTTATCCCGTCGCGAAGGCACGGATCTGTTTCTGAAGAGCGCACGCCGTTCATTAGATTCAAAATGTAAATTAGATGTAAAACCAGGTCAGCACGGCGCTAAATCAGGTGCCCGTACTTCTGACTACGGTAATCAATTGCGTGAAAAACAAAAAGTAAAACGCATGTACGGCATTTTGGAACGTCAATTCCGTCGTTATTTTGCAGAAGCTGATCGTCAAAAAGGTAACACTGGCGAAACTCTGTTGAAATTGCTGGAATCCCGCTTGGATAACGTTGCCTATCGTATGGGTTTCGGTTCTACCCGTGCTGAAGCGCGTCAATTGGTTAGCCATAAAGCATTTACTGTTAATAATATCGTTGTTAACATCGCTTCTTATCAAGTTAAATCTGGCGATGTCGTTGCTGTTCGTGAAAAATCGAAAAAGCAAGTGCGTATCGTTGAAGCCTTGGCTTTGGCTGAGCAAATTGGTATGCCAACTTGGGTTGCTGTTGATTCCAAGAAAATGGAAGGTACTTTCAAGTCCATGCCAGATCGTAGCGATATCGCTCACGATGTCAACGAATCATTGATCGTTGAATTGTATTCACGTTAATAATTAGTTTCTCCGCCTGCCTGTCTTTCGACAGGCAGGCTTTTTTCTTTAATGCCATCAGCCTTATCGGTGTAATGAACCGAGGGTATTGAAAAGGACATTTCATGCAAAACAATCTGTTTAAACCACGTATTATCGATGTCGAAATGCTAGGCGCAGGCCATGCAAAAGTTGTGATGGAGCCGTTTGAACGCGGTTTTGGTCATACTTTAGGTAACTCACTGCGTCGTGTTTTATTGTCTTCTATGGTTGGTTATGCGCCAACGGAAGTGACCATCGCTGGTGTGGTACATGAGTACTCAACTCTAGATGGTGTTCAGGAAGACGTCGTCGATATTTTGCTTAACTTGAAAGGCGTTGTTTTCAAGTTGCATAATCGTGATGAGGTTACGCTGACATTAAAGAAAGATGGCGCTGGCGCTGTTTTGGCTTCTGATATCGATTTGCCGCATGACGTTGAGCTGATCAATCCTGATCACGTTATCGCTAATTTGACTGCCGGTGGCAAGTTGGATATGCAGATCAAAGTTGAAAAAGGTCGCGGTTACGTTCCTGGTAACGTTCGTCGCTTGTCTGAAGATGCGAACAAAACAATTGGGCGCATTATTTTGGACGCGTCATTTTCTCCAGTGCGTCGCGTTTCTTATTCTGTTGAATCTGCCCGTGTTGAACAACGTACTGACTTGGATAAACTGATCATCAACATCGAAACAAATGGTGTGATCTCTCCAGAAGAAGCAATTCGCCAATCCGCTCGCGTCTTGGTTGACCAGTTGAATGTATTTGCTGCTCTCGAAGGTACTGAAGCCGCTGCGGAAGCGCCATCCCGCGCCCCTGCTGTTGATCCAGTATTGTTGCGTCCAGTCGATGATCTGGAACTCACAGTACGTTCAGCAAATTGCCTGAAAGCAGAAAATATTTACTACATTGGCGATTTGATCCAACGTAGCGAGAATGAACTCTTGAAGACACCAAATCTGGGTCGTAAGTCTTTGAATGAAATCAAAGAAGTTTTGGCGTCCCGCGGTTTGTCTTTGGGCATGAAACTGGAAAATTGGCCGCCAGCCGGTTTGGAAAAGTAATTGATTTTTGTTGTACCTGGACAGCCGCGCTGTCCAGTAGTTTGTCATATCTAATTTACCGGCCCGCGGCATAAATATGCTGATAGAAGAGCTGGAATTTTTTAAATTTTAAAAGGAAATATCATGCGTCATCGTCACGGCTTACGTAAGCTGAATCGTACTTCTTCTCACCGCCTCGCTATGCTGCGCAACATGACAGTATCATTGCTGCGTCACGAAGCTATTAAAACAACTTTGCCAAAAGCAAAAGAATTGCGCCGCGTTATTGAGCCAATTCTGACTTTGGGTAAAACAAATACATTGGCAAACAAGCGTTTGGCATTCTCCCGCCTACGTGATCGCGAGATGGTCTTGAAATTGTTCGCTGAACTTGGTCCACGTTATGCTAACCGTAACGGCGGCTACCTGCGTATTTTGAAAATGGGTTTCCGCGTTGGTGACAATGCGCCTATGGCTCTGGTTGAGTTGGTTGATCGGCCAGATGTGGATGCCACTACTGCCGAAGCGGCCAAATCTGAATAAGACCGAATAAGCTATAATCTGAAGATACCGCGCGGTGGAGCAGCCTGGTA
>JANYFV010000381.1 GCA_025359635.1 Undibacterium sp.
GGCTAATTATAATTTAAACATGATTTTAATTGAGGCTTATCTGAACACTCTGATCAAAATGACAAAAATTATGTCCGTATATACAAAATCACGCAGCACCGTTTTTGAAGTCAAGTCGAACAGACTTTAAATTAGTAATTATCGAAAATAATTTCCATGCTGTAACAATGCTGTCATCTTAAATAAGTAAAATCCCTCCAATTACTTGATTTCACGCTCCATGACAAGATTAGGATTTAACAAATTTCCTATGAAGTCGGCCAATTCTGCTCCAGTAAATAGAACATCCTAGAACATCCATCAACCAGCTGCACCTTCAAGACTAAAACTATGACGCGTTTTCTTTTTTTTATACTATTCGGTTGTATTTCTTCTACTTTTTCACACGCAGTAACTACAACCGGTGCAGGGTCCTCAGCCGCCGCGCCTTTATACAACAAATGGGCTGAAGCGTACTACAAAAAAACTGGTCTGACACTTGATTACCAAGCCTCAGGGTCATCTGCAGGTATCAAACAAATTAAAGCGAGAAGTGTCGATTTTGGCGCGAGTGATGTGGCAATGACAGTAGCAGATTTGAAACATGAAAAATTAATTCAGTTTCCTTCGGCGATTTCCGGTGTTGTACCAGTGGTAAATATACCCAATATTAAAATGGGCGAACTGAAATTAGACGGCAATACACTGGCTGATATATTCTCACGACACATTAGTTTCTGGGACGATGCAGCCATAGTCAAACTTAACCCTGGCCTGCGTTTGCCGCACAAAAACATTACAGTCATCGTGCGCCAGGAAGGTTCGGGCACCACTTATAATTTTACTGATTATTTAAGCAAAGTTAGCCCTGTCTGGAAGACCGCTTACGATAAAAATTTCATCATCAAGTGGCACTCGGATCTGGTGCAGGTAAAAGGAAGTAGCGCAATCTCTTCCAGTGTCGAGAATACTACTTACTCCATCAGTTACATCGACTACAACTACGTCTTAAAAGATAAGTTGAATTATGCGTCAATAAAAAATCGAGAAGGCAAATTCGTGTCGCCATCCGCATCAGCATTTGAATCTGCATTAAATAATAGCGACTGGAAAACCAGCGGACGTTTCGAAGAAATGTTGACTAACAGGCCCGGAGTAAATAGCTGGCCAATTACTATGGGAACCTTTGTCATCTTAGGGGCAAACACCAACAAGCCGGAACAAACCATTGCCGTGTTGAAGTTCTTCACTTGGGGCTTCATGAATGGCGATTACCTGGTAAACACCGTTGATCTGGTGCGTTTACCCGACAGCATACAGGCACGTATCTATAAAGAAATGACGATGGTAACGGATGTTTCCGGCAAGCCTTTGCAATGGGTTCCGCATTAAAATCGCCTCGGCACATAGACACTATTCGCGCGTGCAATTTGGAAAACTGCTTGATGTGAAATGGATAGCGAGTCCCAATATTCATTCGTAAGGATGTGAATTATTCATTGATTTCATAATTCAACTATTGTAGAATCATCGAATTAAAAAACAAGAAAACCACCGATGGAAACAAAAAACGTAATTTCTGTCCTTGCCGCTTTGGCACAAGAATCGCGGTTGGGTGTATTTCGGCTGCTGGTTCGTATAGGACCAGAAGGATTGGCGGCAAGCAAGATCGCAGAACAGCTAGCGATTCCGTCCTCATCCTTATCGTTTCATCTCAAAGAATTAACGCATGCTGGTTTAGTTATTCCTCGTCAGGATGGGCGCTTCATTATTTACGCAGTCAACTTCGAGACTATGAACGATGTCATGGCTTTTTTAACCGATAGCTGCTGTGGTGGTAATCCATGTACGCCAAAGACAAATCTGGTTTGCAAAACAAAATGAGTGCTAAAAACCTCAACCCTTTTATCAAACCTTGAGCCCATAAATCATGATTGTTTGCGACAACGCCGCTGGCGAAACCTGTCCATTCTGGGTTGGGCATCCACTCTCTGCCCATTGGGGTTTTGAAGATCCTGCTGCCTTTGTCGGCACCGACGAAGAGAAACGCGAAGAGTTTCATAAAATATTTCGTCAGATTATGGCGCGGGTGAATACCTTTGTAAGCCTGCCTTTGGCGATGCTTGAAAAGAACGCAATTCAACAGAAAATCCTAGACATTGGAGCAACACCGGTATGACGCGTCCCCGTCGTTTAGTCGCCGAAGGCCTGGGTACTGCTTACCTATTGGCGATCGTGGTGGGTTCCGGCATTATGGCAGAACGCCTTGCAGGTGGGAATGTGGCAATTGCCTTGCTGGCCAATACGATTGCCACTGGCGCTGGCCTGGTGTCGTTGATCTTGATGTTTGGCACGCTATCTGGTGCACATTTTAATCCGGTCGTAACCTTATCGGAAGCCTGGCAAAAAAATATGCC
>JANYFV010000406.1 GCA_025359635.1 Undibacterium sp.
CTCACTACCTACACCTACGACCTAGCCCGCAACCTGGAAACCAGCAGAACAGAAGCAGTAGGCACAGCACTAGCCAGAACCATCACTACCGCCTGGCACCCAAGCTACCGCATCCCGACACAAATCAACGAGCCATTACGTAAAACAACCTACACGTACGACGCCAAAGGCAATGTGTTAACCAAGACAGAACAAGCCACCGCAGACGCCACCGGCAGCCAAGGTGCTGCCGCCACAGTCACTGGCACCGCACGTGTCTGGAAATACACCTACAACAGCTACGGCCAAGTCTTCACCAGCACCGGGCCACGTACCGACATCGTTGATAAAACCACCTACGCCTACGACACACTAGGCAATCTCGCCACCGTCACCAATGCCGTTGGCCATCTCACGACATTCTCCAATTACGATGCCCATGGACATGTCGGCCGCATCAGCGATCCTAACGGTGTACTTACTGACTTAAGATACACTCCACGTGGCTGGCTAGAAACGCGCACCGTCACCGCTGATGGCACATCGGAAGTCACCAGCTACACCTATGACGGGGTAGGCCAGCTCAAAAAAATCAACCTGCCTGACAACAGCGTCATCAGCTACACCTACGACGATGCACATCGCCTGACCCAAATCAACGACGCGCTCGGCAATAGCGTCACCTACACCTTAGACAACATGGGTAACCGCATCAAAGAAGAAATCAAAGACCCCACGGGTCATTTAACACGACAAAGCACACGGATAATAGACGCCCTCAATCGCGTCCAGCAAATCACAGGCGGTGCCCAATGATGCGCACAGTCACCACATCACACTCTCTACGTCGGATCAGCCGGGCGGTGTTATTAACGCTTATTGCATTGCCTGCGTTCGCCCAAACCCAAAACAGCACCACCAGCTACCAATACGACGCCAACGGCAACGTCACCCAAATCACCGATCCGCTCGGTCACGTTACCAGCCAAAGCTATGACGCACTAGACAGACTCAAGCAACAAGTGTTACCTGCAGCAGCCTCCGGTGCTGTCAGACCAACGATCACGCCTGCCTACAACGGCCAATCGCAAACGACCGGCATCACCGATCCGCGCAATCTGTCCACCCAATACGGCGTCGACGGCCTGGGTAACCTCAGCTCACTTACCAGCCCGGATACCGGCAACACCGGCAACACCTATGATGCACAAGGCAATCTCAAAACCAGCAAAGATGCACGCGGCTTTATTACCACGTTCACCTATGACGCCTTAAACCGCCCCACCAAGATTGCTTACAGCAATGGCACCGCCACCAGCTTTGAATATGATGGTGGAACATCCGGTACTGCCAACGTCAAAGGTCGCTTAACAAAAATAAGCGACGAATCAGGTAATACACTCTTCACTTACGATACCCTTGGCCATCTGCTCAGTAAAAAAGCCACCATAGGATCAGGCTCCGGCGCCATAATTCTCACCACCAGCTACACCTACGGCACCACGGGCAGCGCCACTGGCAAACTCACCAGCCTGACCTACCCCAGTGCCAATCGCCTTAATTACAGCTACGACGTTAATGGCCGCGTCAATAGCATCACCCTCAATCCCACCAACACCAGCGGTGGCGGCACCAACACCACCATTACCACACCGCTAGTAAGCAACATCAGCTACAGCGCCTTTGGTGCCGTACAAGCCTGGACCTGGGGTAACGACACCCCCACGGCAGCCAACACCTACGCCAGGAGCTTTGATCTCGATGGCAGGCTCACCAGCTACCCACTGGGCAATGCCCTGGCCAATGGTCTCAATCGCACCTTAAGCTACGATGCCGCCAGCAGAATCACAGGCACCACCCACACCGGCAGCGGTACCGGCAACCAGACCCCGGCCAACTACGACCAGACCTATACTTACGATGACCTTAATCGTCTCATCCATCTCACTACCAGCTATACCGATCAAGCCTTCCAATACGACCTCAATGGCAATCGCACTCAAACCACTTTAGGCAGCACCAGCTACACCGACAGCATTGCCAGCACCAGCAACCAACTCAGTGCAACGACAGGGCCAGTCCCCGTCAAAAGCAATCAATACGATGCCGCCGGCAACCTCACCACGGACGGCACGGTCAAATACGGCTACAGTGCCAGAGGCCGCATGAGTAGTGCCACCATCGGCAGCGATGTCATCCACTATCTCTACAATGGACTGGGACAACGTACTAAGAAAAGCGCACCAATCGCCATCATCAGCACCGGAGCGAATGGCTACGCCTATGACGAAGCAGGTCATCTGCTAGGTGAATACAATACCAGTGGCAAAGTACTGGAAGAAACCGTCTACCTGGGCGACTTACCGGTAGCGGTCGTCAAACAAACGATCAGCGGCACGACTTCTAACCAAGTGACCACGACCAGTGCATATTACGTGTATGCCGACCACATCAACACACCAAGAGTCATCACCCGCACAAGTGACAATAAAATGGTATGGCGCTGGGATCATACTGATCCGTTTGGTTTGTTCCAGCCTGATGAGAACCCGAGTGCTTTAGGTGTCTTTAGCTATAATCAAAGAATGCCTGGACAGGTCTTTGATAAAGAGACTATGCTGTTTTATAACAATGCAAGGTATTATGATCCGCAGTTGGGGCGGTATATTACGTCTGATCCTATTGGGCTGAGAGGGGGTATTAATACTTATGTCTATGTGGAAGGGAACCCAATTTCTTATGCAGACCCGTTTGGATTGGTTCGCCCTCAGAATCCTAATAGCCAAGAATGTCAGGATCTTAGAAAGAAAATCCAAAACAAAAAGGCTGATATAAATAAGAGAATTCAAGAGTGCAAAGCGAACCCGAACAACCTGCCGTACTCCCCACCTTATCCGGGTGCGCCACCAAGGATGAGTGTTCAAGGGCATGAAGGGATTATTCAGGATCTTAAAGATTTCCTTAAAGATGATGAAGCTCTATATCGAGAAAAGTGCGGAGGCGATGGAGGCGGGGGCGATTCCCCTGCGCCAGCTCCAGCCCCAGCACCTCCTATAAAAGTACCAGCTCCACCATGGTGGCTCCCACTACTTCTACCGGTAGCAGCTGGCGTACTTTCACAGTGACAGTCTTTCTATTCCGAATAGATGCAATATGGGCTTGGAGTTTTTGTATGAATGAGATTAGAGATCGGCACGGCAATCTTATTAGGTCTTGCGATGACTTAAATGGCATGGATTTCGACTCCGTCGATTTGCAAGGTACGGATTTGAGTGGAAAAATTATGGAGGGAGCTAATTTTTCCGATGCAAACATGATTAACTCGAATTTAGAGGGATGTGACCTATATGGGGCAATTTTCTTTCGGACAAAACTGGTGAATGCCAATTTGAAGCGAGCTTGTCTTTGTGGTGCCGATTTAAAGTTTGCGAATTTGCTTGGCGCAGATTTGAGGAATGCAAATTTGGGTAGCGATAACGTTGGTGGGTCAACTCAACTGCAGGGAACAAATTTACAAGATTGCTTAGTTGATGGGGCGATATTTAAACATGCCACCTATAATGCAGAAACAAAATTCCCCAAAGACTTTGATCCGATAGCTCATGGAATGTTATTTATGGAATAAAGCAAAATCGGGTTGAATTAACTTAATCGCGCAATAAAAAACCGGTACTAAAGCAAGCTAGGATGATTTCAATATTAAGTGTTACGCACCTCACTAACATCGTACTCTCGTTCAAATTGCCATCATACGAATTCGATCAATTTTCATTGAGTTTGCCAAC
>JANYFV010000413.1 GCA_025359635.1 Undibacterium sp.
AGCGAGCACGGTGAGGATGACGATGAAGCGAAACAGTGTAGCGATATTTTTTGCAGTCTCGATAGCGTCGAGAGTTCGCTGGTCCATCATGAGATAAACTTCATTAATGGGTTGCATAATCTTCGCTTTGGCACGATGATAATTATCGTCATGCAACATCTTTTGCGCGCTTATCCGTTTGCTTGCTGCATCGGCATCAACGGATTCGGCCAGTTTCATTGCTTCAAATTCAAGTGCTGTCAATTCATCCGAATTCGCCTTTGCTTCAGCGAGCTTGCCAAATTCGGCTTTGGTAAAACCTGCCTGGCGAATGAGTTCGAGTAATGCAATGGCCGGGCCATCATTTGGTTGGAGCGCTAATGGATTGGCTAAAACCAGATCCCAGTAGATGTAAAAATAGCCGGCCGGTCGTGGTTTGATGCCGTTGCGGATATCGAGGATGGTTTGATAGTTAGTCTTAAAGTTTTGGTCTCCGGTCACCACATAGGTGCGCACCATACGGGTCAGCTCATCCGAAGATTGGCGCAGTTGATTTGCTAATTGGTAAGACACATGGCGCAATTCATACGCGCGATCAACTTGTTTCTCGGTAAATACGTAGACGCCAAAAGACAGAAACAGCAGCACAATCGCTGTACTCAACATTCCCACTTTCTTGCTTGTCATGAAGACGCCATTCTTGAAAAGCATACCCGGCATTCCTATTGGTAGTCGATAAACCCATTTCTTAGCAAAATCACGATTTACATTAGGGAAGCGCGGATTTATTCGATTTCGTCATCCTCGCGGAAGCGGGGATGACGAATAAATCTGCGCCCCATTAGTGTATGCCCTGGTTTAAAAAGTGACCACACAAAAAACTCCCGGGTAACAATGTTTATCAATTCAAAGTTCCAGTGCGATCAATTCCTGCACAGTCTGGCGTCGGCGTATTTGCCTGATCTGTTCGCCATCGACCAGAATTTCCGGTATCAAAGGGCGCGAGTTATAGTTCGACGACATGCTGGCACCATAGGCACCGGTATCGTGGAAAACGAACAGATCGCCGATCTCGCAGGCCGGCAAATTTTGTGTAGTGACGACACCGCCATCTTCCTGCGTGAAGACATCGCCCGATTCGCACAAGGGGCCGGCGACGACAGTAGGTTTGGCTGGCGTGCTGCGCGGGGTACCATCCGGCGCATGGGCGCTGATGCGGTGGTAGCTGCCGTACATGGCGGGGCGCGCCAGGTCGTTGAAGCCGGCATCGACCAGCGCGAAGAAATTATTTCCCACTTGTTTTTGTGCGCGCAATTCAGAAATCAATATGCCAGATTGTGCCATCAAAAAACGCCCCGGCTCGATTTCCATGCTGATTTTATGACCCAGATGCGCTTCAATTTCTTTGCGTGCCTTGTCCCATATCTGGAAATAGTGATCGGTATCCACGGCCGCTTCATCGCCGTAATAAGGGATAGATAATCCGCCGCCAATAGAAATTGCCGACAGATCGTGTGCGCAGGTTTTGACTTGTGTAATCATTGCATCGCAGACGCTTTGCAGATGATCGTAATCGACGCCAGAACCGATGTGCATGTGCAGGCCAATCAGCCGTAAGCCGTATTGGTCGATGATAGCCAGCGCGTGCTGCAGATGTTCAAACCAGATACCGTGTTTGCTTTGCTCGCCACCGGTATTAGTTTTACGGCTGTGGCCGTGGCCAAAGCCAGGGTTAATGCGGAGCCAGACCGGATGGCCGGGATGCGCCTGGCCGAGTTGTTCCAACATTTGCGGCGAGCCGCAATTGACCGGAATATTCAGTTCGACCACGCGCTTCAAGGCATGCTTATCCAGCAGATCGGCGGTAAAAACGATAGGCGCATGTTTGGCATTGTCATCCGGCACATAGCCTGCCGCCAGCGCGCGCTCGACTTCACCCAGCGAGACAGAATCAACCATCACACCTTCTTCGCGCATCAGTTTCAGCAGATGGATATTGCTCGACGCCTTCTGCGCAAAACGGATCACATCAAACTGGCGCAAGCGCGCAATTTGCTGGCGGATGACGCTAGCATCGTAGACCCAACAAGGGGTGTGAAATTGTTCGGCGATCTGGGCGATCTGTGCTGCTGTGATGGAATTGGTCATGATTGGTTTCTGGTGAAGTTTGAATTAGAAATACGCGGAGTTCATCGTCATCCCCGCATGTTTCGTCATCCTCGCGCAGGCGGGGATCCAGCTTTCAACTTATTCGCGAAGCGACATAGTAGTCTTGCTTCGCACGAAGAAGCTTTAAAACTGGATCCTCGCCTGCGCGAAGATGACGAAATCGGATAAATCCGTGCGTCTTTAGCTTGACCTATAATGTACCAAGCCAAAGAGCAGCAATGAATGGGGATTCATAAGCAATGAGTGCGCTTTCCCACGAATTGCATTGAAATTGAGAGAAAATCCTGATGAATCAAAAAATCGACAACTTCGACCAAAAAATCCTGCAATTATTGCAACAGGACGCCCGCATCTCACACGCCGAAGTCGGCCGCCAAGTGCACCTGAGCCAACCGGCTGTCTCAGAACGCATCAAGAGGCTAGAGGCGGCAGGCGTAATCCGTGGTTACCGTGCCGATATTAATCCCAAAGCACTCGGCTATCACATTACCGCGATGATACGCATCTCCACCCAGCAAGGCCGGCCCTACGCAGAATTTGTCGCCCGTTGCCCCGAGATTATCGACTGCTACACCGTCACCGGCGAAGACGGCGCAGTCATGCGCGTACTGGCCACCGACGTAGAGCATTTGCAACGCGTCATCAATGAACTCAATGCCTTTGGCTCGACCTCAACCGCGATAGTCTTGACTACGCATGTGGCTGGAAAGCCTATCTCGGTGCCGAAAGAAGTGTAATAAGTGAGTTGAGAATAAATGCGAGAAGCAAATAGTTGTAGAAAAGAGTTAGGGTGCAACGGGCTTCTTCTATTGCGCCGTATGGAGTACTTAAGAAATTCCATGCGACGCAATACGCCTGCGGCTATTGACATCCTACTTATTGCGGGTTACGGGCTTATGGTTGTTCACATTCTTTTGTGTATCCAGAAACTTGAAACTCTGTAATCAGTTCACCATCAGTAAAAACAGCCAAGCATTGATTACCGTTACCCACAAAAGAAAATCTGCAAACAGGTCTGTCTACAGCACAACCTACTACTTCTTTATATTTTTCTATGACGTCATCATTTGCATAGTGCTTAGTAATTTTGGAATTTGGTACCCAGCCAGCTTTAAGGATTAGCTCCCTAGCTTTTTCGTAGGTTACCCCTTTAATTTTTGGCACTAATAAATCTGCT
>JANYFV010000440.1 GCA_025359635.1 Undibacterium sp.
TAGGTAAACACTACCGGCACCACCAGTAAAGACAGCAAAGTAGAAGTGATTAAGCCGCCGATTACGGCGATTGCCAGCGGTGCGCGGAAACTTGGGTCTATGCCTATACCTAAGGCGATAGGCAACATGCCCGCACCCATGGCGATGGTGGTCATGACGATAGGTCTGGCGCGCTTATGGCCGGCGTCTAGTAATGCTTCTTTGCGTGACATGCCTTGACGTCTGGCGACGATGGCGTATTCCACTAGCAAAATAGAATTTTTAGTCGCGATACCCATCAGCATAATCAGGCCGATCAACGAAGGCATAGAAAACGCGCTGCGCGTGAGTAACAGTGCGACGAATGCACCGCCAATAGAGAGCGGAAGTGCGGCCAGAATTGTCACTGGTTGCATGAAGTCGTGGAACAGTAAAACCAAGACCATGTAAATGCACAGCACACCGGTCAGCATGGCCAGGCCGAAGCTAGCGAACAGGGTTTTCATCTCTTCAGCATCTCCCAATTCCATGCGGCTAATCCCTGCAGGGAGATTTTTTAAACTCGCTAATTCGTCAATGGCATCACTGACTTCGCCCAAAGTTCTATCACCTAATTCGATATCGAAAGTGACGTTGCGCGATCGGTCCATTCTGCTGATCTGGGTCGGGCCGCTGCCCATGCTGAGCGTGGCGACCTGGCCCAACATCACATAGCCATTTTTTCCCGGTACCGATAGACGCGACAGCTGATCGAGGTTGCTGCGCGCGTTTTCCGCAAACCGGACCACGATCGGGAGTTGCCTCTCCGGTAGATTGAGTTTGGGTAAATTTGTATCAAAGTCGCCGATGGTTGCGATGCGTATGGTTTCGGCGATGGCGCTGGTACTTACGCCGAGATCGGCGGCGCGCGCCAGATCAGGCTGGATGATGACTTCTGGCCTGAGTAAGCTGGCGCTGGAGCTGATGGCTCCCACGCCTTGTAAGCTGCGCAGGTCACGCTGAACGGTTTCTGCCGTGTTGTTTAAAGTGACGGGATTATCGCCAGTCAGTACTAATTGAAATCGTTCACCGCTGTTGCCCAGGCCGATGGTGGTGCGAACGCCAGGTAATACTTGCAGTACTTGACGCAGCTGGTTTTCTATCGCTGTCTTAGTGTCATGCCGCTCAGAGCGGGGTTTTAAGGTGAGTGTAAGATTGGCCTTGTTGACGGTACTGATGCCGCCGCCAGCGAAAGGGTCAGAGCCGGCACTGCCGCTGCCGACAGAGGTATAAATCTTGCTGATGTCTTTGCGTTTCTCGAGGAGTTTTTTGGCTTGTTCGGCAATCGCCAGTGTGTCGTTGAAACTGCTGCCAGGTGCAAGTTCTAGTTTGACGACAGTTTGCGAACGGTCATCCGGTGGCACAAATCCCGTCGGTAGCAAAGGAACTAAAGCCAGCGAGCCAAAGAAAAATACACCGGCAGCGATGCTGGTCATGAGTCTATGTTCCAGGCACCATTTGGCCAGGCGCATGTACAGCGCCATTATTTTGCTTGCGTGCTCTTGATGCAGAATGGGCTTGAGTAGATAGGCGGCCATCATCGGTGTCAACAGGCGTGCCACTACCAAGGACGCCAGGACCGCTAAAGCCGCGGTCCAGCCGAATTGTTTGAAGAATTTACCGGCGATACCGCTCATAAAAGCAGTCGGCAAAAACACCGCAACCAAGGTAAACGTGGTGGCAATTACGGCCAGGCCAATTTCATCCGCTGCTTCCATCGCGGCCTGGTATGGCGTCTTGCCCATGCGCAGATGGCGCACGATGTTTTCAATTTCCACGATGGCGTCATCGACCAGAATACCGACCACCAAGGCCAGTGATAATAGCGTCACGGTATTCAAGGTGAAGTCGAATAAATACATGCCCAGAAATGTTGGTATCACCGATAAGGGCAAAGCCGCCGCCGAGACTAAGGTAGCGCGCCAGTCACGCAGAAACCACCACACCACGAGGACTGCCAATAGCGCGCCTTCCAGCAGCAGGTACATAGAGCCATCAAAGGATTCTTGCACCGGCTCGACCATATTAAAAGCTTCATCGAGCTTGAGGTCGGGGTTAGCTGAAGTGAGTTTTTTTAACGCTTCACGTACCCCTTTTGCGACGGTGATTTCACTGGCACCGCGACTGCGCGTGACTTCAAAACCGACCACGGGTTTGCCATCAAGCAGGGCGATGGAACGGCGATCCTCGACGGTATCCTGAACATTGGCGATTTGTTTTAACTGTATCCGGCGACCATCAGTTAAGGACAGTTCGAGTTCGCCTAATTCTGCGGCGCTGTTGACGCTTGCCAGCGTGCGCAAGGCTTGTTCGCCTTTGCCAATATTCGCTCGCCCGCCGGAGGCATCGCGCTGCACTTGCGCGAGTTGCCTGGAGATTTCTGCGGCGGATACATTCAAGCCAGCCATCTTGTCGGCATCGAGCTCGACCCTGACTTCGCGATTGACACCGCCTACCCGTGCTACCTTGCCTAAGCCCGGCACTGACATTAAGGCTTTGGTGACTTGATTATCAACCAGCCACGACAGACCTTCTTCATCAAGCTTGCTGGAACCGACGGTGAAAACCAAAAACGGCACGCCAGAGAATTCGACCTTGCTGATGATGGGATCTTTGACTTCACCGGGTAGTTCACCGCGTACCGTGCTGACTGCATTACGCACGTCGTCCATAGCTTCGATGACGGGCTTTTCCAGCACAAATTCGACTAGGGTAATAGACGCACCATCTTGCACCGTCGAATACAAATGCTTCACACCTTGCAAAGTGCCGAGGGCATTTTCTATCTTGCGGGTGATTTCACTTTCTATCTGTGCTGGCGCAGCACCGGGCAGGGAGGTGACGACATTCACCATCGGCAATTCTATATCGGGAAAATCCTGCAC
>JANYFV010000410.1 GCA_025359635.1 Undibacterium sp.
TTCTTCACGATATTCTGGATTGCGTCCGCCATTTTTCGCCACCAAAACATCGTCGAGATACATATCGAGCTTGCTGACATCGAGGTCAGTGACACCTGCGTAACCGATCGCGCACAGGATGCGGCCAAGATTAGGATCGGAGGCGAAAAAAGCTGTCTTGACCAAGGGTGAATGGGCAATCGAATACGCAATTTTGCGGCACTCGTCCAGATCGCGCCCCTCTTCCACCACGATACTGATGAACTTAGTCGCGCCTTCACCATCACGGATAATCATGTGCGCGAGCTTTTGCGATAAGGCGGTAACGGCATCTGCCAGCTCGACATATTCGGCGGTATCGACATCATTAATTTCCAGCGATGAGGCACCGGTGGCTATCATCATGAAAGAATCATTGGTCGAGGTATCGCCATCGATGGTGATGCAATTAAAAGATTGGTCGGCGGCACGCTTGACGAGATGATCCAACACCCGTTGCGAGACCTTGGCATCCATCGCCACAAAGCCCAGCATGGTCGCCATGTTCGGCTTGATCATGCCGGCGCCCTTGCTGATGCCCGTCATGGTGATGGTTTCACCATTGATGACGACGGTGCTGGAGGCCGCTTTCGGTTGAGTGTCGGTAGTCATGATGGTTTCTGCAGCCGCGTACCAATTATCCGCCTTCAAATTGGCGACGGCTTTAGGCAAGCCAGCGACCAGTTTATCAACAGGCAAAGGCTCCAGAATCACGCCGGTAGAAAACGGAAGGATTTGCGCCGGCTCGCAATCGAGTAACTCTGCCAAGGCCGCGCAAGTCGCGTTGGCATCGGCCAAACCTGCATCCCCGGTACCGGCGTTAGCGTTGCCCGTATTGATAACCAAGGCACGCATCGGACCCGACGCCATCTGCAAACCTTCCAGATGGGCTTTGCAAACTTGTACTGGCGCTGCACAGAAACGATTAGTGGTGAAGACGCCCGAAACGGTCGCCGTGGGAGCCAGAGCCATTACCAAAACATCTTTGCGATTCGGTTTCTTGATACCCGCCTCGGCAAAACCAAGTTCAATACCAGCGATTGGTTTTAGCTCTGCGGCGATCGGGAGTGGGGAATTTACGGCCATGATAAACGTCCTAGCAATGAGATCAATCCATCATTGTAGGACATTTTTAAGCTGACTTCTCTTGATTGGAAAGAGATCGATGCCGATTTAATTTTAGCTCCTGCCCGTAACGACCAACAAGAAGGCGGGCAAGGAGCTAAAGCTAAGGCTTGAAGAGATTTAAATACGACTAGATTGAATCGCCAACCACTGGACCGCTACCGCTAAATTTATCCAGCGCAAGATAAATAACCGGCGTAATAAACAAGGTGATCGCCTGGGAAAAAATCAATCCGCCGACTACCGCCAACCCCAATGGCTGCCGCAACTCGGCACCTGCGCCAAGGCCGAAGGCAATCGGCAATGCACCAACCAGCGCAGCCAGAGTAGTCATCATGATAGGTCGGAAACGTTGAATACACGCCTCACGAATTGCCTCAGCCGGCGTCATGCCTTGATGCCTTTGCGCATCAAGGGCGAAATCGATCATCATGATGGCGTTCTTTTTGACGATACCGATCAGCAGCAAGATACCGATGGTGGCGATCAAGGTTAGATCCTCACCGAATATCTGCAAAGTCAGTAGAGCACCCACTGCAGCCGAAGGCAAACCGGCAAGGATAGTGATCGGATGAATATAACTTTCATACAAGACACCCAGCAAAACATAAATCACCAGCAAAGCGGCCACAATCAAAACAATTTGCCCGGATTGCGAATCCTTAAATACCGCCGCATCACCACCATACGAGGCAATGACGGATGCCGGCAATTTAAGCTGGTCTCTGAATTGTTCGATTTTGTTGGTAGCAACACCAAGAGCTGTACCGGGCGATAAGTTAAATGAGATCGTTACCGCCTGTAACTGGCCGGCATGGTTGATCGAGGTTGGCCCGACTGTACGCTTTACTGTGGCAACGCTAGAGAGTGGCACCAGCACGCCGGTATTGCCGCGCACATAAATGTCGTTAATCGCGTTTTCATCCTGCTTGGCATTGGGTGATACTTCCATAATGACTTGATAACTATCGACATTGGTGTACATCGTTGAAACCTGGCGCTCACCGAAGGCACTATATAAAGCCGAACGTATGCTATCCATACTGACACCCAAGGCATTGGCACGATCGCGGTCAATCTTCAGGGAAGCCTGTAAGCCCTTGAGCTGTGAGTCGGTAGTGACATCCTTGAAGGCAGTATCATTTCTTAATTTATCCTGCAGCTTGTTGGCCCAATCGTTGAGCTCCCCAGCTTCAACGCTTTGTAAAATATATTGATACTGACTTTTGCTCGGACGGCCACCAAGTTGCAAATTTTGTGTCGGTCGCAAAAATACGCTAATTCCAGCGACACCAAGAACTTTACGACGCAAACCGTCTACTACTTCTTTCATCGGCTTACGCGCTGAACGCGGCTTCAAATTGACGAACATGCGTCCGGTATTTTGTGCACCACCGCCACCATTGAAAGAGGCTACGCTTAAGATATTAGGATCATCACGAATAATTTTTGCCACGCTGTCTTGCAAGACCACCATAGCAGGAAAGGAGGTATCTTCTGCCGCTTCAGTAGTGACATTGATTTGACCGATATCTTCCTGAGGAAAAAAACCTTTAGGAATAATATTAAACAAATAGGCGGTCGCAATAAAGGTAAACAAAGCCACCACCAACACAGCACGACGATGCCGCAGTGCCATATCCAGCCCACGCGTGTAGTTGCGCAAGGAAGCATTAAAACTAGATTCAAAAATATGCAGCATTTTTGCGATAAATATTGGCGGCGCTTTCAATTCATGTTCATTCTTCAGAAATCGGCTTGCCAGCATCGGCACCAGAGTCAGTGAAACAAAAGCAGATGCAACTATCGCCAAACTGACGATCACGGCGAACTCATGAAACAGTTGACCGATCACACCCGGCATAAAAAAAATGGGAATGAATACAGCAATGAGTGAAGTAGAAATTGAAATAATCGTAAAGCCAACTTCACGCGAGCCTTGCAACGCCGCTTGAAATGGTGGCATGCCATGCTCGACATGGCGCATGATATTTTCCAGCATGACAATCGCATCGTCGACCACTAATCCTACCGCCAGCGTCAAGCCCAGCAAGGAGATATTATCCAGTGTATAGCCAAATCCCCAGAGCAAACTAATCGCACCGATCAGGGATACCGGCAGGGATAAAGTAGGAATAATCGTCGCCACCAAACGCCGCAAAAAGAGAAAGATCACGATCACTACCAGGAAGATCGTTAACATCAAGGTCAAGTTCACGTCATGCAAGGCATCGCGCACCGACACGGAGCGATCATTTACCAAATTCATTCTGACCGAGCTAGGCAGTTGCGTCTGAAATCTCGGCAGCGCTGCTTTAATGGAGTCAACTACCTTCACCGTGTTCGCATCAGTCTGGCGTTGTATGCCAAGCGTGATTGAGCTTTCCCCATTGTAATTGGCGGCAGTTTTTACCGATTCATAACTATCTTCTACGACAGCCACATCGCGCAAACGGACTACCTGCCCGCCTTTGTTGCTGACAATCAGATTGGCAAATTCATCCGCATTTTTCAGTTGTTTATTGGCCAGCAGAGTCAGCGTTTGCTTATCTCCGTCTAACGTACCTACCGGCGTATTGGCGTTTGATGTGCGCAAGCTGGCGGACAATTCATCCAATGTAATATTACGTGCGGCCAATTGATCCGGCATGACCCGAATACGCACGGCGTAACGCTTGATACCATAAATATTTACTTGTGCAACTCCGTCCAGTGTCGACAAACTCGGCGAAATTAAATGCTCCGCATAACTGGTTAGTTCAGATAAATTCAACGAAGGCGAGGTCAAGGCGATCACCAACACTGGCGCATCTGCCGGATTGACCTTGCGATACGAAGGCGGCGAAGTCATATCTACTGGCAATGAGCGTTGTGCACGCAACAAGGCCGCCTGCACATCGACTGCTGCCACATCGATATTACGGTTCTGATCAAACTCTAATGTGAGCGAAGTCGAGCCCAATGTATTGCTCGAACTGATAACCGACAACCCAGGAATCGTGGCAAATTGTTTTTCCAGCGGCAACGCCACCGAAGTTGCCATGGTCTCAGGGCTTGCTCCAGGCAAATTGGCATTCACGCTAATGACGGGCGTGTTATAGCTAGGCAAGGCGGCAACTGGGATAAAACGATACGCCAACACCCCTGCGACGACTATTGACAGGTTTAACAGCACCGTCATAACTGGACGGCGGATAAACAACTCAGACAAATTCATGACGCGCTCGCAGCTGAAGCAGAGGCCGATGCTGGCTTGGCTTTATCAGCGCTGTTAGCTGATGTAGTGCTACCGATCCCATTTTTCTCATCGCCACTACGTTCCTTCACCATGCCGCCCGGGCGCAGATTTTGTTTCCCTTCGAGAACCACTTTTGCACCTGCCTCAATGCCGGTGACTACAGCATCCGTGCCAAAGCTATTGGTCACGATGACCGGTTGCATCGCCGCCTTTCCATCGGCATCAACCACATACACCGACTTGCCTTTGGCGCCGATTATGATGGCATCTTGCGGCACAACAATGGCATCTTTCAAGGTTTGCACGCTCAGTTCCACATTCACATAAGCACCTGGCCAGAGCTTCATTTCTTTGTTGACAAATACTGCTTTTACCTTGACTGTTCCGGAGGCCGCATCAACTGCATTATCAACAAATTGCAGCTTGCCTTTAAACTGTGTTGTGTTGTCTGGCAAGCTCGCCATGACAATGCTATCTGCACGTTTCATGCTTTCAAGCGCATCCGGCAAATTACGTTGCGGCAGTGGAAAAGTAATGCTAATCGGGTCCATCTGGGTAATGGTGACCAAGGGCGCAGCAGTTGCATTTGCCTGTACCAATGAGCCGGGATAAACACTGATGATGCCCGTACGACCGGCACTTGGTGCCACGATATGATTAAAGCTCAAGGCAACCTTTGCTGCAGTCACGGCCGCCTTATCCGATGCGATCACAGCCTGTTGCGCTTGCACCGCGGTCAAGCTGCTATCCACTACACTTTGCGAGAGAAATTTCTTGTCTAATAAATCTTTGTTGCGTACCAGTTGGCGCTGGTTATCCGCCAACGTGGCCATATCTTTATCCAACTGTGCCTGAGCCTTTTGCAAATTCACCTCGTCGTTACGGCTATCAAGCGTGAACAGCAGGTCTCCTGCATGAACAAACTGCCCCTCCTTAATGTGCACTTTGCTAATGGTACTGTTGACCTGCGACCGGATATCCACGGTATTGATTGCTGATACCACTCCGTTAGCGCTCAGCTTCACGGAATAATCACGTTTTTGCGCCAGCACGGTGCTGACTGTTATAGGATTGTTTTGCGTCGTGCCCATTGCGCTGCCCTTAGCTGAACTTAAGGTGGCATCGGCATTGCTCGATTCGGTTTTATGCAGGATGGCATAACCAGCACCAGCGACCACAACAACCGCTGCAGCAATCAACATTTTTTTCATTTTTTTCATCTTATTATTTTCCTTTAACCAAGCATCAGACTAAGGCCCGACCGATAAGTTCTAGCAATGTATGCATCCTACCAAAGAAAAAGCCAGCTTACAGGCTGGCTTTGCTCTTTTATACTTATCGTTACCAAGCTGGTGAAATTACACTTAAACCACAGCACCATCGGTTTCGTCCTTCTCTTTAACTGGCTTGATCAGATCTTCGCGCTTCACGCCCAGCCACATGGCGATGGCGGCAGCAACAAACACTGAAGAGTAAATACCGAACAAAATACCGATCGTCAAGGCAGTGGCAAAACCATGTAGGGTCGGCCCACCAATTAACAACATTGACAACACCATCATCTGGGTACAACCGTGAGTGATCACGGTACGAGAAATAGTGCTGGTAATCGCATTATTGATCACTTCAGTAACGGTGGTTTTACGTTGTTTGCGGAAATTTTCACGGATCCTATCAAAAATAACCACAGACTCATTCACAGAATAACCCAGCACGGCCAAGACACCGGCCAATACCGCGAGGTTAAATTCCCACTGGAAGAAAGCGAAGAAGCCCAGAATAATCACCACGTCGTGCAAGTTGGCGATGATGGCAGAAACGGCATATTTCCATTCGAAACGTATCGCCAGGTAAATCATCACACCAACGATCACCATTGCTAATGCATTCAGACCGTCTTGTGTCAATTCGTCACCAACCTGGGCACCGACTAACTCGGTACGCTGCAGTTTTACGTCGGGGTCATGCGCCTTAAGTGCATCAAATACCTTGGCATTTTGTTGCTCTAAGTTAGTCCCTGCTTTTGGCAAAGGCAGGCGTATCACCACATCTTGCGCCTTACCAAAAGTTTGCACTGGCACATCGGCAAACCCAAGCGCCTCGACCGTTTGACGAATCGCGACCACGTCAGCAGCTTTTGCATAGCTCACCTCCATCACGGTACCGCCAGTGAATTCGACAGACAAATTCAAATGTTTCTGAAACAGGAAAAACACGGCAGCAACAAAAGTGACAGCAGAAATAACATTAAATATCAGCGCATGGCGCATGAAAGGAATGTCTTTTTTAATTCGGAATAATTCCATGATGGCTCTTTCTTTATTCAGCGTTAGTGGATGTAGTCATTGCTACAGCGGTGCCATCAGTTGGCTTCCAGATCTGGCCGATAGAAACCGATGTCAGTTTCTTTTTACGTCCATACCAAAAGTTCACTACGCCACGCGAAACAAAAACGGCCGAGAAAATCGAGGTCATAATACCCAGACAATGCACAATCGCAAACGCCTTGATCGGGCCAGAGCCGAACACCAGCAAAGCCAAACCAACAATCAAGGTAGTCACGTTAGAATCAAGAATCGTTGCCCAGGCACGTTCAAAACCAGTGGCGATGGCCGCTTGCGGTGCAGCACCACCTCGTAGCTCTTCGCGAATACGCTCATTAATCAAAACGTTGGCATCAATCGCCATACCGAGTGCCAGCGCAATAGCTGCCATGCCAGGCAGGGTCAAAGTCGCTCCCAGCAACGAAATCAAAGCGACCAGCAACAGCAGATTCACCCCCAGCGCAAACACGCTGAAAAAACCGAACAACATGTAATACACTGCCATGAAAATCGCGATGGCAGCAAACCCATACAGCGTCGAATTTATCCCCTGTTTGATATTTTCTTCACCCAATTGTGCACCTATGGTGCGCTCTTCGATAAACACCATAGGAGCGGCCAACGCACCTGAGCGCAATAGCAAGGCTAATTCAGCAGAGTTAGCACTCGAGCCCATACCGGTAATCTGGAAAGTAGAACTCAACTCAGCTTGTATCGTTGCTACAGTCAGCAACTCTCCCTTAAGTACATCGCCCTTGCCTTTTTCAAACAGGACGATCGCCATTTTTTTACCTATCTTGCCGCGGGTAGCTTCGCGTATCTTGCGACCGCCATCACCGTTCAGATCGATACTGACCGCCGGTTGCTGGTTTTGATCAAAGCTTGCACTAGCACCAGTGATGTAATCACCCGTCAGTACCGGCTCTTTGTATAAAATCGCCGGGCCGCCGCGACCTACTTTAAACATTTCAGAGCCAAACGGTACTGCCGTTGTATCGTCAACCGGACCAATGATGCTTTCATCAACCATGCGCACTTGCAAGATTGCGGTGCGACCGATAATTTTTTTGGTTTCCGCTACGTCTTGCACGCCAGGTAATTGCACCACGATGCGGTCAGCGCCTTGTTGCTGAATCACGGGTTCAGAAACGCCAGTGGCATTCACACGTTTATGCAAGGCCGTCATGTTTTGCTTGACGCCTTCAGACACCAGATTTTTCAAAGCCTCAGGCTTGATTCCGATTTGCAAAGATAAATCTGCGTTATCCGCAGTGGCCAAACTATCGACCAGACTGAGGTCTTTCATTTGATCCAACAAGACATCGCGTGCTTTGGTACGGGTTTCGGCATCACGAAACTTCACAGTGACGAAATCTCCATCGCGGCTAATGCCAGCATGGCGCACTTCCTTCTCGCGCAACAGCGCGCGTACGCTGGACTGCAGACTGCTCAAGCGCTTATCCAATAAGGCCTTGGTATCGACCTGCATCAAGAAGTGCACGCCACCGCGCAAATCAAGACCACGGTTCATCGGCAAGGCGTTGATGCTTTGCAGCCATTTTGGCGTGTTAGGCAAGAGGTTAAAGACGACGTTATAGATAGGATCGTCAACATCAGTATTCAACGCTTTTTCTAATGCCGCTTTCGCTTTAAACTGAGTGTCAGTGTCAATGAAACGGGCGCGTACCGTGCCTTGTATGCCATTGTTTTCATAGGTTACGCCTTCAGTCTTGATCGCGCCTTGCTGCAAGACTTGCTCAACGCGCGCCTTCATGGTGCTGTCTATCTTGATAGTCGATTTGCCGCTACTGATTTGTACGGCCGGTGATTCACCGAAAAAATTGGGGACGGTATACAGCGCACCAAACACTAGTGCGACAAGTATGACGATGTACTTCCAGAGAGAGTAGCGATTCATATTGGTTCAGAATAAGAGAAGACTGAAAGCACAATGCAGCTGATTCAATCTTCAGCTACATTGCGGGTAAGTTGCGGCCAAATACGGATTAAATCGCCTTGATCGTGCCTTTTGGCAGCAACATAGTGACCGCGCTTTTTTGCACGATGATCTCGGTACCAGAGGAAATTTCTACCGTGACATAAGCGTCAGTCACTTTTGTGACCTTGCCCAAAACACCACCAGCAGTAATCACTTCGTCATTTTTTGCCAAAGCATCCATCATGGATTTTTGTTCTTTTTGACGCTTCATTTGCGGGCGTATCATCAAGAAATACAATACGACGAACATTAAAATGATAGGCAAAAAACTCATCAGATTACTATCTACGCCCGGGACTGAGGCTTGTGCATAAGCATTAGAAATAAACACGTTAAAACTCCATTAATTTATTAAAACTTCTCGTTGGACATAGTCAAATTTGCCACTATGTCGGTATATTGTGCTGAATCGGGCAAATTAAAGTACGCCATTTTTTACAGCAAAGCGCAACATTCTAGCATTGTGCTTATACCCCGCGTGCTCTATCTGAATGAAACTCTGCAACAAATGCGGGGAAACGTTCATCATCAAGCGACTTACGGATTTGCCGCATCAGATCCAGGTAGTAATGCAGATTGTGAATCGTATTCAAGCGCGCACCCAAGATTTCGCCGGTACGATGTAAATGATGCAAGTAAGCGCGTGAAAAATTCTTGCAGGCATAGCAACTGCAAGTCGCATCCAGCGGCTCTTTCTCTTCCTTGTAACGGGCATTCTTGATCTTGATGTCGCCAAAACGCGTAAATATCCAGCCATTGCGTGCGTTGCGAGTTGGCATCACGCAATCAAACATGTCAATGCCATTCGCCACGGCGGCGACCAGATCTTCCGGCGTACCGACGCCCATCAGGTAATGCGGTTTATTTTCTGGCAACTTCGGGCCTACGTGCGCCAAGATGCGCAACATGTCTTCTTTAGGTTCGCCAACTGACAGGCCGCCGATGGCGATACCATGGAAATTCAGTTCGTTCAAACCTGCTAAAGACTCATCACGCAGATTTTCAAACATGCCGCCCTGAACAATACCAAACAGCGCATTCGGGTTTTCGCCCTGATTAAATTCGTTGATCGAGCGTTGCGCCCAGCGCAAAGACATGCGCATGGATTTGCCAGCTTCTTCCGTCGTCGCCGGGCGACCATCAATCTCGTAAGGCGTGCATTCGTCAAACTGCATGACAATATCCGAATTCAAACTGCGCTGGATTTGCATCGAAATTTCTGGCGAGAGGAACAGGCGCTCACCATTGATAGGAGAAGAAAATTTCACGCCCTCTTCAGTAATCTTGCGCATCGCACCGAGTGAAAACACCTGAAAGCCACCAGAATCGGTCAGGATAGGTTTGTCCCAGCCCATAAACGCGTGCAAGCCACCAAACTTATTGATGACATCCATGCCGGGGCGCAGCCACAGATGGAAGGTATTGCCAAGAATGATATGCGCGTCTATCTCTTTGAGTTCTAGCGGTGACATTGCCTTGACTGAGCCATAAGTGCCGACTGGCATAAAGATCGGCGTTTCAATCACGCCATGATTCACAGTCACGCGACCACGGCGAGCCGAAGTAGTTTTGTCTTTTTTGATGAGGGTGAAATCTAGCATTTTAGTTTTTTTCTTTTAAGGATGGGGCGCTGGCATTGGTTAAAAACATGGCATCACCATAGCTAAAAAATCTATATTCTTGGGCAATCGCATGTGCGTACGCTGAGCGGATGCGATCATAACCCGCAAACGCCGAAACCAGCATCAATAGCGTGGATTTGGGCAAATGAAAATTGGTAATCAGCTTATCGACAGTCTTAAAAACATAGCCCGGCGTGATGAACAAGCGCGTGTCGGCACTGCCCGCGACCAAGTTACCACTTTGCGAGGCAGATTCCAGTGCCCGCATGCTGGTGGTGCCCACTGCCACCACGTTTTTGCCGCTGACTTTAGTCGCCCGCACCGCATCGACTGTCTCTTGCGCAATGGTGTACCACTCGCTATGCATATGATGATCCGCCAGATTTTCCGTGCGCACTGGTTGAAAGGTTCCGGCACCGACGTGCAAGGTAACATAAGCAAAGCGCACACCCTTGGCACGGCAAACGTCCAGCAAAGCCTCATCAAAATGCAGGCCGGCGGTTGGTGCCGCCACGGCACCTGGCACGCGCGAATACACGGTTTGATAGCGCTGCTCGTCAAAACCATCGGCATCATGCGTGATGTAAGGCGGCAAAGGCAGACGACCATGCGCCTCGATCAATTCAAAGACATCACCAGGGAATTGCAAAGTATAAAACTCGCCAACCCGTTCGCCGACGATGACATCAAAAGACTCGGCCAGGCAAATCTTTGTTCCTGCTGGCGGTGATTTAGAGGCGCGTACCTGTGCCAACACCGCATGTTGATCTGAGGTATTGGCCAGCACGCGTTCGACCAAAACTTCGACTTTACCGCCGCTTTCCTTGACACCAAAGAAGCGCGCTTTAAGAACGCGGGTATCGTTAAACACCAGCAGATCGCCTTCGGATAACAGCGCAACGACATCGGCAAAGGCCTTGTCGCGCAAGCTTTCGCCTTCGACCTGCAACAGGCGCGAAGCAGAGCGTTGTGGCAACGGGGTTTGCGCGATTAAGGCATCGGGCAAATTAAAATCAAAATCGGACAAGGAATACATGAAAAATTAAAATAGAAAATAAAAATAGAGAATAAACGCGCCTTGCAAGTATTCACGGCAAAGCAAAAAAGCCTTTGGCTACGCTGTCTTAGGTGTCTTAGGTGTCTTACAAAGGCGAATTGACGGAAAATGAAGATAAATCACAGGGGGTTCGACAAAAAACGACAGAAACACCATTAGCGGCATCAATATACTGTATAAAAAACCAGTAAAATGCTATTCTAATAAAGCAGCACAGCTAAAGACTTACCGGTTTTCCCTGAGCTAAACTAACAAACGTCCGCTATTTTACACGCCATGACTATAGCCACCACTATCGATATGCCAGCAGAACTAGCAAAACCGCCAAAGGCGCAAAAAACCAAGCCCGCGGTCAGGCTGGAAGATAAGTTTGCCCGCCTGGGATTGCGCAAGGAGATGGATTTTGTCTTGCATCTGCCGATGCGCTATGAAGATGAGACCGAGATCGTCACTATGCGTGACGCCAGCTTTCGCGGCGGCAGTATGGTGCAAGTCGAAGGCTTGGTAACAGAATGCGATATCCAATATCGCCCGCGCCGCCAACTTGTCGTCACGATTACCGATGAGACTTCACAAGTAGTGTTGCGCTTCCTGAATTTTTACGGCAGTCAGCTGAAGCAAATGGCGGTCGGCGCGCGGGTGCGGGCGCGCGGTGAACTGCGTCACGGTTTTTTTGGCGCTGAGATGGTGCACCCTACTTACAAGATGGTCAATGTTGGCGCCGCGCTGCCGACCGCACTCACGCCAGTGTATCCAGCGGGCGAAGGCGTATCGCAAATCATGTTGCACAAAGCCATTAGCGCTGCATTGAACAAAGTCAATTGGCAAGACACCTTATCACCCGCTTTGCTGGCAGACCTTCAGCTGGAAGGCTTTGAAGCCTCAGTCAAATTACTGCACAACCCACCGCCCGATGCCGATCAATACAGTTTAATTGAACACACCCATCCGGCTTGGGAGCGCATGAAGTTTGATGAACTATTGGCGCAGCAACTCTCACTCAAACGCGCACAGGCGGCGCGCCGCACCAAGGGCGCTACCGCCTTGGCTGTTGTCGGCCAAATGTCGGCCGCGTTTTTGATGAGCCTGCCTTTCACGCTGACCGCTGCGCAAGAGCGCGTGCTGGCGGAGATACGCGCCGACCTCAAACAAGATTTCCCTATGCAACGCTTATTGCAAGGCGATGTAGGCAGTGGCAAAACTATCGTCGCGGCATTGGCGGCGGTGCAGGCCATCGACAGCGGATTTCAGGCGGTGCTGATGGCACCAACCGAGATTTTGGCGGAGCAACATTTCCGCAAAATTGCCGCATGGCTGGAGCCACTCGGCATCACCACCGCATGGCTCACCGGCAGTTTAAAAAAGAAAGAAAAAGAATTGGCACAGCGCTTGATTGCAACAGGCGAAGCACAACTCATCATCGGCACACACGCCCTGATTCAAGATACTGTGAATTTTTCCCGCCTGGGTCTGGTGATCGTCGACGAACAACATCGCTTTGGCGTCGGCCAACGCCTTAGCTTGCGCAACAAGGGGATTGCCGGACACGTGCCACATCAACTGATGATGTCGGCCACACCCATTCCGCGCACGCTGGCAATGACTTATTACGCCGATCTGGAAGTCTCGGTCATCGATGAGTTACCGCCGGGGCGCACACCCATCGTCACCCGCATGGTCGATCAGCAAAGGCGCGACGAAGTCATCGCGCGGGTGCACGCCGCTGCGCAGGAAGGCAAACAGGTGTACTGGGTTTGTCCACTGATAGAAGAATCCGAAGCCTTGCAATTGCAAACCGCA
>JANYFV010000474.1 GCA_025359635.1 Undibacterium sp.
ATGATGCCAGCTGGTGCCGCCGCAAAACCAGGCTGGGTTGGCTGTGCCGAATGGCAACTTACACATCGCTGATTGATAATGGCTTGTACTTTATCAAACGATACAACGTTCGACATCGCCCCAGCCGTTGCCGCATGTGTAACCGGCGGTTTCGGTGCAATGGCAATCGCCACCACCATCAACAAAGCGACACCAGCCGCAGGGTAAGCCCAGTTGGTGATGCCTTTGTGGCGTAGATTGAAGAAGTGCCGTATCAACACACCGGCAGCAATCATCCCTGCCAACACCAGCCAGTTATAGCCGTGACTGTAGGTCATAGCATAGTGATTGCTGATCATGATGAACAGCACTGGCAAGGTGAAATAATTATTGTGTACGCTGCGTTGCTTGGCTTTTTGGCCGTGGAGTGGATCGGGCGATTTACCCTGCTGCATCGCCTCGACTAATTTGCGTTGACCCGGAATAATCAACATCAATACGTTCCCAACCATCATCGTGCCTATCATCGCACCGACATGAATATAGGCAGCACGCCCGCTGAGTAATTTGGACAGCACAAACGCTATCGCCACGATGAAGACAAACATGACGATGCCGAACAGACCTTCGCGTTTGCCTAGCGGAGAGCGGCACAGCAGGTCATAAAATGTCCATCCCAGCACCAAGGTACCAAGGCCGACTCCTATCGCTTGCCGGCTCGTGAGATCAGCGACCGATTTATCGATCATCATGGCTTGCGCATTGAAGTAATATACGATGAACAATAACGAAAAACCAGAGATCCAGGTCCAGTAGGCTTCCCACTTAAACCAATGCAATTCTTCCGGCAATTCTTTCGGGGCGACCAAATATTTTTGTGGATTATAAAAGCCGCCGCCATGCACCGCCCACAGCTCCCCCGAGACACCTTTGTTGGCTAAATCAGAACCGGGTTTGGGTGGACGAATATTATTGTCCAGCCAAACAAAATAGAACGAAGCACCAATCCAGGCGATGCCGGTAATCAGGTGCAGCCAGCGCACAAGCAGGTTGAGCCATTCGACGCCATAGGCAAGCAAATAATTCGTCAGAAAGTCTTGCATGATTTTCTCTCATGAGTGATGCTCATCTGCGACTGCGGGCGCTCCAGATGAGAGGGCAATATGTGGCCGCGAACTATTTTACCGAGGTAAGCAATGATGAAAAGCGCCGCTACGACCTAGAGAATGAAGATAAACGTATTACTCGCTTTTTTTATGCTGTCTGGAGTATATTTGAGATATTCAAATCAATATAGTAAATAGACTATGTCACATCTGCCAGATCACCTAGACATTCACCTCATCCGAATTTTGTACATGCTGCTGGTCGAGCGCAATGTCTCGCGCGTTGCGCTAAAACTCAACCAGCCACAGCCATCCATCTCTGCCTCGCTACGCAAGCTGCGCGAATTAACTGGCGACCAATTGCTGGTACGCGGCGGCCGTGGCATGGTACCGACTCAGCATGGCGAAAGCCTGATGAAACCGGCAAAACGCATCCTCGACGAAACCGAACTCCTGTTTGTGCGCAAAGTGCCTTTTGTTTCGCAAGAAGAAGGCCGCACTTTCCATATCGCGGCACCAGACTATCTCGATATACAATTTTTACCGAATGTGGTGGCGCGGGTCAGACGTGAATCACCCAAGAGCCGCATCGTCATTCATGGCCTGGGTGCCGAAGTGGATTATGTACGCCTATTGTCAGATGGCGATATCGATCTGGTCATCGCCAACTGGGTAGAGCCGCCAGAGCATTTACATCTTTCAAAATTATTCGAAGACAAAATCGTCTGCGCCATGCGTGCCGATAACCCGTATGCCAAGCGCACTGAATCGAACGACATGACGATAGAGGATTACTTGAAGCTGCCGCATGTTGCGCCTGCCAAAATGCAATCGGGCTATCACGGCGTGATCGATACCCATCTCGAGAAACACAATATGCGCCGCAATGTGGTGGTAGAAGCCGCCTACTTCGGGCTCATGCCCTACATGCTGATGCAAACCGATCTGGTACTCACCACAGGCAAGCAATATCTCAGCGGATTTGAAAAACACCTGGCGCTAAAAACATTCACCGCACCAATCAAATTCCCGCCTATGCGTTTCTATCAACTCTGGCACCAACGCGTACATCACGCACCTGAACATAAGTGGCTGCGCGATCAAATTAGCGAGGCTGCTAAGGGTTTGGTTGGGAGTTAGGAGATTGGTTGTTACGGGAAATAAAATTGGTACAATTAATTTATGAGGTCATATTCACTCGCATTGAACATGCTTATTGAGACTTCAACACTTCAGGTAAATTTAGTTGTTGAGCTTTTTGCATCCTTATACATTTCGCTGTTATTGAAATAATTCAAAATAGGTCTATTCGTGAGCGACATTTTTTCGACATCAAAGATATTAAATATAATTTCCCCAACAATAATAACAATTAAGCTCCCGCACAACTTCAATCGCCAAACGATGTGTTCGGTTATTGATGAAATATTAAATATTGATCTTGAGCCAAAAGCGACCCGTGTGAAGTTTGATTTTTCGCGACTCACTTTTATTGATCCTACTGCAATTACAGTTCTTAGTAATTTGATAGAATTTTTAAGAAAAAAAAGAGTAAGGATTGAATATCTTCATACTTCTTATGCAACAGAAGGAAATAGATT
Source organism: Undibacterium sp. (assembly GCA_025359635.1). Lineage (GTDB taxonomy): Bacteria > Pseudomonadota > Gammaproteobacteria > Burkholderiales > Burkholderiaceae_D > Undibacterium. Next base: position 2,687 of record JANYFV010000474.1, read on the forward strand.
CTTAGATGACAGTGGCTTTTTTGAACAATACGTTGGAAAAAGAAGTTTCGTAAAATCGGCACTTCGCCCGACAACACTACCCTTACAACTGATAACCCATGAAAGAAGTCACTCGTGGATCGAAAATACGTTTTCGCCTTGGATCGAAAATATTGTTGGGGGAACAGATGATTCGTTTACAGTAATTAAACTGTGTCTTGGCGAGGTTTTTAATAACATTAGAGATCACTCTGGAGAGCGAGTTGGTAGCGTTTTTGGGCAGTATTATCCAAAAAACCATACGGTATGGCTTTCAATTTCCGATTTTGGCAAAGGAATTCCAACAAACGTTAGAAAAGAATTTCCGGCATTTTCGGATGCAACTGCTATTATCAAAGCTACCGAACAAGGATATACAACCAAAAGCACTATAGTGAATCAAGGAGCTGGGCTTTATATTTTGACGAAAAATGTTGTAGAGCATAACGGTGGGGAGATTCGAATTAAGTCATTACGTGGAAACGTACGATGTATAAAAGCGACTGCGGGTATTAGAAAATTGCCATCTGATGAACGGACGTCATATCCCGGAACGCTACTTGAGCTACAATTCAATATAGATAACTTAGGATTAGGTGGGGCAAAGGAGGCATTTTCATGGTAATCAAATTACTTGATAACGTTAAGCAATGTTATACGCAAGAGGATGGGCAAAAGATTTATGCTTTAATATTACCGTACTTGGAAAAAAACACTAAGGTCGAAATTTCTTTTGCTGGCGTTGAATTTGTTCCGTCTTCTTTTGTCAATACCGCACTCATTGCATTATTGGATAAAGTATCGTTTCAAACGATACGAGATTGCATTAGTTTTGTTGACACAACTAAGCAAATAAACGACATGATCAAAGATCGCTTTTTTTTTGAAGTAAATCATCGAGTGACTTAATTAATAAAAAAAGCCGATAAGTGCTAATGCCGTTCAGTTAAGAAAAAAAAGTCCACTTCGGATGATTCCAAAGTGGCCTTTTCATTGTGAAAGTCTTCGATTACATAACCCAAAAATGAGCCAGATTACGCTTAACTGAACGGCATTACCGATAAGTGCGGTTTTTTTATGAAACGAACTATATCCATTCGCAACGAAAAATACCTCACGACCGGGTTGCGTAACGGATAGGAAATTAAAGCTGCTTAACAAAAATACGAGAAACCAATTCAACTCCCGCGATAAGTAGAATAAGCCCAAGGTGAAACCACCAAAGGCACATGGTAATTTTGTGCGACATCTGCAATGCCAAAAGCCAGCGTCACCTTATCGATAAATTTTGGATTTGGTAGTGTCTGGCCTAAGGCATCAAAATAATCACCTGCAGCAAACACTAGTTCATAGCAGCCCACTTTTAAAGATTCGCCTTCGAGTAAAGCAGCATTACAACGACCATCCTGATTCGTCACTTCTGATTTGAGCAAGGTCTTAACGCCCGCCTCAATAACAAACAATTCTAGCTTCATGCCTATGCCTGGCTTTCCCTGGGTAATATCGAGTACATGTGTGCTGAGCTTTCCCATTGCCTTCTCCTATATCTGTAAGTTTAAAATACCTATCAGCCAAATCATATAACGCCAGAACCTGATCAATATACTATCCTTCATATATAAATCATGTTTTTGCATAAGGGTTGATCTGCCGGTCAAGGCATAAGATAGCTCCACTCCCATTTTTGTTGAATTGAGCCGAAAGATGACAGCCACTTACCATAATTATCCGCGTGATTTGACCGGCTATGGCCGTACGCCACCGCATGCGCAATGGCCGGATGGCGCACGGCTTGCGCTGCAATTCGTTCTGAATTATGAAGAGGGTAGCGAGAATTGCGTGCTGCATGGCGACCAGGCTTCCGAGACATTTCTCTCCGAGATTGTCGGTGCGCAAGCGTTTGAGATGCGCCATATGAGCATGGAATCGCTCTACGAATATGGCTCACGTGCCGGGCTGTGGCGCTTGTTGCGGATGTTTGAAGAGAGAAAATTGCCCTTGACTGTGTTTGGCGTGTCCATGGCTTTAAAGCGCAACCCAGAAGCGGTGGCGGCTTTTCAGGAGCTTGGTCACGAGCTTGCTTGCCACGGCTTACGCTGGATCAGTTACCAGCACATGAATGAAGCGGCAGAACGCGCGCACATGGCTGAAGCCGTGCAAATCATCAAGGAACTCACCGGTGTTGCGCCAAGTGGCTGGTACACCGGGCGCGATTCGCCGAACACGCGCAAGCTAGTCGTTGAGCATGGCGGCTTTACCTACGATGCAGATTATTACGGTGACGATCTGCCATTCTGGCAAGAAGTTGCGATCACGAATGCCACTGGCCAAGCCGACCTTGTACCGCACTTAATTGTGCCCTACACGCTTGACACCAATGACATGCGCTTTGCGGCGACACAAGGGTTTAATTCGGGCGAGCAGTTTTTTACTTACCTGAAAGATGCGTTTGATGTGCTGTATGCAGAAGGCGACCCGAATGGTTTAAATCAACCAAAGATGCTCTCGGTAGGCTTGCACTGCCGCATCGTTGGCCGACCTGGCCGTGCCGCTGCCTTAGCGCGTTTTCTCGATTACGTTCAATCACACGACAAGGTCTGGATCACCCGGCGCATCGATATTGCCGAGCACTGGCGCTCCACACATCCTTTCAGCAAATAGAACAAGAATATGACGACCACATTAGATTTTCTCAACCAATGCGCGATTAAGGATTTTGTAGATACGCTGCACGGCATCTACGAACACTCGCCGTGGATACCGCAGCGCGCAGCAGTACAGCGGCCATTCTCTTCGATCACACATTTACAACTGGCGCTGCAAGCTGTGGTCGAGCGCTCTGGCGAGGATGAAAAATTGGCGCTGATACGCGCCCACCCTGAACTCGCTGGCAAGGCCGCGATCTCGGGAGAGCTCACTAAAGAATCCACTGGCGAGCAAGCGCAGGCAGGATTGACTAATTGCAGCGCAGAAGAATTCGCGACGCTACAAAAACTGAACGCTACCTACAACACTAAATTCGGTTTCCCTTTTATCCTAGCGGTGAAAGGATCTGACGGCAAAGGCAGCACACGCCAAATGATCATCAGCACCTTCGCCCGACGCTTAAAAAATCAAGCTGAGGATGAACTGGCCGAGTGCTTGCGCCAGATCAGCCGCATTGCGCAATTGCGCTTAAATGACTTGCTGGATCACAAACTAGCATTCGGCCACAGCATGATGGAATGGTCAGAAACCATAGGCGCGTGGAGCGATGAGGAAACGGGATTGACCTGCGCCTACATGACACCAACGCATCAAAAAACCGCCACACAAATTGCCAGCTGGATGACGGACGCCGGGATGCAAGTGGAGATCGATGCAGTCGGCAATGTGGTCGGGCGCTATTTATCGCCCAACCCCGACGCCAAGAGCCTGCTCACAGGCTCGCATTACGACACTGTGCGCAACGGCGGAAAATACGATGGCCGCGAAGGCATCTTGCTACCGATTGCGGTCGTCAAGCACATGAATGAGAGAAACGAGAAGCTTCCGTTCCATTTGGAGATCATCGCCTTCTCAGAAGAAGAAGGCGTGCGCTTCAAGAGCACTTTTTTGGGTAGTAACGCCGTCATCGGGCAATTCGATCTGGCGCTATTGGATAAGGTCGACGCCGATGGCATCAGCATGCGCGAGGCTTTGCTTGCAGCTGGTCATGACGTCGCCGCCATCCCCACCATTGCACGCCAGCCAGCCGAAGTACTTGGCTATGTTGAAGTGCACATAGAGCAAGGCCCGGTTTTATTAGAGCGTAATCTGCCAGTGGGCATCGTCACTTCCATCGCAGGCAGTTGCCGTTATTTAGTCGAGCTGCAAGGGGTTGCCAGCCATGCCGGCACGACACCGATGCACATGCGCAAAGACGCGGCACCGGCCGCCGCAGAAATTATTTTGTATGTTGAAAACCGCTGTGGGCAAACGCCATCGCTGGTCGGTACGGTGGGGCAATTGCAGGTACCAAATGGTTCGGTGAATGTAATCCCTGGCGCTTGCCATTTCTCGCTAGACATCCGCGCGGCCGACGATGCCTCGCGCGATGCGGCGGTAACTGACATCAAGCAGGCGATAGATACGATATGCCAACGCCGCAATATTGATGTGACGCTGACCCGCGCTACGGCCGCACCAGCCGCGCCTTGTGCGCCATGGCTGATGCAGCAGTTAGCCGCCGCCACCGAACGGGCCGGTGTGCCAGCGTTTTACCTGCCTTCCGGCGCGGGACATGATGCAATGGCCATGGCGAAAATGACCGATGTCGCGATGTTATTTACCCGTTGCGGCAACGGCGGCATCAGCCACAACCCGCTGGAAACCATGACCGCCGACGATGCGGAAATATCGGCGCAAATATTTTTGGATTTCTTGCGTAATTTCAAAAGCAAGCCTGAAACCTGATGACTCAGGCACATATTTAATTGCAATTAAATAAATAATTACCACTCTTTTTTTGCAACACTTGCGAAAAAACAACACTTACAAAAAATTACTTTTTAATCTCGTATTTATCTGTATTTTACAAAAAAATGAAGCTGATTTGCCACGCTTTTAGTCCACCAGTTGACAATTGCTTTCAAATCTATATTGATAAAATATAATAAAAGAATATACTTATAAATAATCAAATTATTTCCATGCATAAATATTAAGCTTTCTTTGATCGGAGTTCCGACAAGCAATGTATTAGTATCGGCGCATGAAAAAATAATCTGAGCCAACAGACTAAATTCGGTGTTTGTTTGGCATTCAGAAGTTTGAAAGACAAAATTCAACGGCGTTTCACCCTGCTTAAACAAGCTTAACTAGGAAAACAGAAAAATGGCAAACCTACTCGACCTCAAACAAGATGAAATCAACTACGATCCAGATACACTTTTGGACGCGTTGATTAAACAATTGCACTTGAAAAATGATGCAGCTCTATCAAGAGCACTAGAAGTCGCCCCACCGGTGATCAGTAAAATTCGCCATCGTCGCTTACCTATTGGTGCTTCATTGCTGATACGTATGCATGAAATCTCAGATTTAAGCATCAAAGATTTGCGTGGCTTGATGGGTGACCGTCGTGAAAAGTTCCGCATCAGCGATCAGCAATTCAAACCAAAATAAATATTTTCTGGTTTAAAAACGAAACTGCGAAACGAGACTGCGCTTTATGTTAATCACTTAGCATAAAGCGCAGTTTTAGTATGTTCACCAACAAAATCAAACGAGAATTAATCATATTGGTCGAACACATTGGTTTACCTATTTTCAGGCTCTCAAAAATTTTACAAATTTCTTGACGAATTAAAGCACCAACTGAAAGGGATTATCATGCCGACCAAAGCTCAAAAAGACCTGATTGCAGCAAAGTACAAAGCACTCGTCATAGACTTGCAAAAATTCTTCGACACATTAGACGAGGTCGTTTATAACAGCTCAGAATGTGAACCGCTCACGCAAGCACAATCGGAATTTACGACTGCATATGAAGAGCTCACTGGAAAATCAATTTCTTGAGCCCCAAAAGCAATAGATCGGATACTTCATACAATGTCTGAAATACCAGTTTTTAGCTTTCGTAAAGCCACAATCAACGACTTACCTGAGCTTCGAGCGTTGATGGAGATGTCGATTCGCAGGATTATCGGCACGTTCCTAGACGAAGCCAGAGTTGAAGCATCTTATGAATTCATGGGTGTCGACACACAGCTCATCGAAGATGAAACATATTTTGCGGTCGAACTTAATCGGCAAATCGTCGGATGTGGCGGCTGGAGCCGACGTGCAACGCGCTTTGGCGGCGATCATACTCCAGGCCGCGATTCGCGTCTGCTTGACCCGGCAACAGAGTCTGCAAGAGTCCGCGCAATGTACACACATCCTGATTTTGCACGACTAGGAATTGGACGACTGGTGTTATCGCTATGTGACGCAGAGGCATTAAAAGAAGGATTTAGCTCACTGGAACTGACCGCAACCGTAGCGGGAGAGCCGCTCTACTCTGCGTATGGTTTTACCGTCATAGAGCGCATCGAAGTCCCTACATCTAAAGGCATCTTCGTTCCATGCGCACGTATGACAAAAAATCTATAGTGAAAATTAAAGTATTAAAATCGCCCGAAAATCATTCACGTTAGTGCGAGTCGCGCCACTTACCACCAGATCATCTAGTGCACTGAAAAATCCATATCCATCGTTATTTTCTAACGATGTTTTAGCGTTTAATCCGAGCACATTTGCACGAGCAATAGAATCAGGAAAATACAAGGCACCAGCATTATCTTCCGATCCATCTATGCCATCAGTATCACAGGCAATCGCGAAGATATTTGGCGTCGCCTCCAATGCGATGGCCAAGCTAAGCAAAAATTCTGCATTGCGCCCGCCACGGCCATTGCCGCGCACGGTTACCGTGGTTTCTCCACCGGAGATCAGCACGCAGGGTTTGCTAAACGGTTGCCCGCGTTTTGCCACTTGTCTGGCGATCGCTGCATGAACGATCGCCACATCACGCGCTTCGCCTTCTATCCCGTCCGATAAAATATATGGTGTGATACCTGCCGCCCGGGCTGTAACGGCTGCAGCTTCCAGCGCATCCTGCGCGGTCGCGATAATATGGTGAAAGTTTCGCGCAAACCGTGGGTCGCCTGGCTTTGGTGTTTTGCCTTTGCCTGAGGTCAGATGTTGCTGAATATTGGCAGGCAATTCGACATTGTATTTTCTTAAAACCGCTAAAGCTTCGGCGCACGTTGTAGGGTCAGCGAGGGTTGGCCCGCTGGCAATGACTTCTGGATCGTCACCTGGCACATCAGAAATCAGCAAAGTCACAACCCGTGCCGGCGCACAAGCTAAAGCAAGGCGGCCGCCCTTGATCGCTGATAAGTGCTTACGCACGCAGTTCATTTCCGAAATTGCAGCACCGCTTTTTAACAATGCCTTATTGATCGCCTGTTTCTGCTCCAGACTAATGCCATCAGCCGGCAAGGCGAGTAAGGCAGAACCGCCGCCAGAAATCAGACATATCACCAGATCATCTGCATTCAAGCCCTGTACCATTTGCATTATGCGTCTTGCCGCCTGGCGACCAGCCTCATCTGGCACCGGATGCGCGGCCTCAATCACTTCGATTTGCTTGCAATCGGCACCATGTCCATAGCGCGTGACGACCAGTCCAGATATCGGCCCTGCCCAATGACGCTCGACCGTCTTTGCCATGGCGGCCGCAGCTTTGCCCGCACCGATAACCAAAGTACGGCCCTGCGGTGACGGCTTAGGCAAAAAGGCCGGAAGACATTTATCCGCACTCACGGCATCGACCGCGCTTGCAAATAAATCCAGCAGGAATCGATTAGCGTCAAACGTGGGCATAAAGGTCAATTTTATTCAACATAATGTTCCGCACGCCAACTCAAGCCAGCAAACGTACCGTTTTTTGGTTTGTATTCACACCCTATCCAACCGTCATAAGACATCTCATCAAGTTGCATAAATAAATTCTTGAAATTAATCTCGCCAGTGCCAGGTTCGAAACGACCCGGATTATCTGCCACCTGAATATGCTTAATCACATCGAGATTATTTTTGATGGTTTGGATCAACTCGCCTTCCATTCTTTGCATATGGTAGATGTCGTATTGAAGAAAGATGTTATCAAAATCGGCAACATTGATAATGTCGATAGCCTGCTTACTCGTCGATAAAAAAAATCCTGGGATATCGAAGGTATTGATTGGCTCTATCAAAAGCCGTACACCGGCAACGCTAAGTTTTTCCGCTGCGTATCTTAAGTTATCGACGAAGGTATTATGCGCCGATAAATGACTGACACCTTGAGGCACGATACCGGCAAGGCAATTGAGCTGTTTTACCTTAAGTGCTTCCGCATAACGAAGCCCCAGATCGACTCCAAGCTTGAATTCTTCTATACGATTGGGATGACAGGCAATGCCGCGTTCGCCCTTTTCCCAATTACCTGCTGGCAAATTATGTAAGATCAGCTGAAGTTTTGTAGAGGATAGTTTATGGGCAATATCATCAATACGATGCGCATAGGGAAACTGACATTCCACACCATCAAACCCCGCATCAGAGGCGGCGTTAAAACGTTCTAAAAAATCAAATTCTGTAAACAACATACTGAGGTTCGCAGCTAATTTTGTCATTTTTACTCGTTTCTATCTTGATCGAATTTGCGCACACTTTAGCCGCAAAAAATAGTTATCCGGCAATACTGATTATATCCAAATCACTTCAACAAAGTGGCGCATCTTCACTATACTTAAACATATCATCGCACTTCGCCAGTTGCAGCATCTGGCGTGCATTGCGGTCGCATCCAGCTGCCACTTACGGACTCATCATGCACATAGAAGAAACGCTCAAGCTTGATTTCAAAGATGTCTTAATCCGGCCAAAACGCTCTACCCTCACCTCGCGCTCACAAGTTGAGTTGCAACGCGAATTTATCTTTCATCATTCGCGCAAAACGTATCACGGCATTCCTATCATCGCCGCGAATATGGATTCTACCGGCACGATAGAAATGGCAGCAGTGCTTGGTAAACATGGCTTGTCAGTCGCGCTGCACAAGCATTACGATGAAGAAACCTTAGTAGCATATTTTTCAAATTTGCAAAATAAATCCACCGCGTTTTATTCCATGGGAATTACCCAGGCAGATTTTGATAAATTTTCTGCCGTCATGGCGCGTGCGCAAAATGCCATTGAGTATGTCTGTATCGACGTAGCCAACGGCTACACAGAAGGTTTTATTAACTTCGTCAAAAAGGTAAGAAGTAGTTATCCTCATCTCACTATCATGGCGGGCAACGTTGTCACAGGCGACATCACTGAAGAATTAATCCTTGCGGGTGCCGACATTATCAAAGTAGGCATAGGTCCAGGCTCGGTCTGCACCACACGCAAAATGACAGGCGTGGGCTATCCGCAGCTATCGGCAGTCATCGAATGTGCTGATGCCGCGCACGGTTTGGGCGGGCAAATTTGTGCCGATGGTGGCTGCGTAGTACCGGGCGATCTGGCCAAAGCCTACGGCGCTGGCGCTGATTTCATTATGCTGGGCGGAATGTTAGCTGGGCACGATGAATGCGCTGGAGACCTGGTTGAACGCGACGGCCAGCAATTCAAAAGTTTCTATGGCATGAGCAGTCGTGCTGCGATGGATAAATATGCCGGCGGCGTCGCCAAATATCGCGCCTCAGAGGGTAAGGAAGTATTGCTGCCCTACCGAGGGCCGGTAGAGGCTAGTTTGCAGGATATTTTGGGAGGAGTACGATCTGCGTGCACCTACGTTGGCGCACATAAGCTCAAGGAACTGACCAAACGTACGACCTTTATTCGCGTAACACAGCAGCTCAATGAAGTGTTTGGCAAATCATAATCAATTGACGATACTCAACCCAGCAGAAAAGCGGCGCCAAGCAAAAGAGCGCACGCCAACACAATCGTGTCATTGAGCTTAAAAAAACCGTAATTCTCGAATCGATCCGACCCACGGATAAGGTCATCCGATGGATGAGAAGCATTTGATTGCGGGACTAATAACTGGTGATAAGGAACTAACATTTGATACTCCGGTCTGGCGCGCATTTATATCTTTAGCGTCAAAAAAAATGAAACTCTTTATTTTGACGTTGTGAAGACTCTAATTGAGATGGCGCGGATGAATTATAATGCGCCGCTGCATTGCAGGATAATGACAATATCGAATAGGCGATATATGTGCCATGAATATTAGGGCCTATTAACATATGATTTGGGATTGTATTTCACACTGAATTACACTAAATCACATTGGATCATACCGTTTCACGCTGACAAAGCAAAAGTACAAATTTTTACTGGAAAATACCATGAACATGTCTTTCAAAGCGGCGCTCTGCGCGGCAGCCTTAACACTATCAAGCCACACTTTTGCACAGATTACGCTCTACGAACACGACGGCTGGCGTGGTCGTGCCGTCACTATTGACGACGAAGTCGAAGACTTTTCACGCATCGGCTTCAATGACCGCGCTTCTTCTGTTGTGGTAGATCACGGCGAATGGGAAGTGTGTGAACACGCTGGATTTCGTGGTCGTTGCATGGTGTTACGCAAAGGCAGTTACGAATCCCTGAGAGGCATGGATATGAACGATAGAATTTCTTCCGTGCGCCGGGTGCATCACAGAGATCGCTATGAAAATGAGGCACCGGCTCCCTTACCAGAACCTACCTACGAATACCGTCGTCGCCCTCGTGAAGACGTCGACGAAGCAACGGTGACTTCTGTACGTGCGGTAGTCACGCAATCCGGTCAGCGTTGCTGGACTGAGCATCAAAAGACTACGACATCCAACCGCAATGATAATATTGGCGGCGCAATCGCCGGAGCCATCATCGGCGGCGTATTAGGCCATCAGATCGGTAACGGACACGGGCGCGATATAGCAACTGCAGGAGGCGCGGTTGCTGGTGCTGCGATTGGCTCAAATGTTAATAACCAAGGTAATGAGGGTTATGGGCGCGATGTACGTCGCTGCGAGAACACAGGCGAGCGCACACCTGAATACTGGGATGTCACCTACAATTACCGTGGCATCGAACACCGCGTGCAAATGAGCGCGCCACCAGGCCCAACAATAGCAGTGAATCGTAACGGTGAACCCCGTCAATAAATTGAATAATATGGAAAACACACCATTTCCCGTGGCGACAGATAAGCACACCCCAATGATGCAGCAATATTTGCGCATCAAGGCGGACCATCCGGACACTTTGGTGTTTTATCGGATGGGGGATTTTTACGAACTGTTTTTTGACGATGCAGAGAAAGTCACGCGCCTGCTAGGTATCACGCTGACACAGCGCGGCACTTCAAACGGTGCGCCGATCAAGATGGCTGGCATACCGTTCCACTCACTTGATCCGTATCTGGCCAAACTGGTCAAAATGGGAGAATCCGCGGCGATTTGCGAACAAATCGGTGACCCGGCAACGAGCAAAGGCCCGGTCGAGCGTAAAGTGATGCGTGTGATTACACCCGGTACCTTGACGGATACAGATCTGTTGCCGGCAAAATCAGATCGACCTCTTCTTTCGCTGTGTATGCTACAACAGCGTAAAATCGTGACGGTCGGTTTGGCGTGGTTATCACTGGCCAGTGGTGCGTTAAAACTGATGGAATTTAGCACCGATGAAAAAGCCTTAGCAAACCGTCTATTACAAGAACTGGAAAGAATTTCAGCGGCGGAGATCCTGATCTCGGCAGGCACTTTGCTCTTGGAGCAACACCAGGCCAGCCTTCCCGGTAAATTCTCTGAAGTTCCCGATTGGCACTTTGATCTGAAGCAAGGACAAAAGACGCTGCAAGATCAGTTGTCGACCTCATCACTGACTGGGTTTGGCGTAGAAAACTTAACTGCTGCCTTAGGTGCTGCGGGCGCACTTTTACGTTATGCAGAAACGACCCAGGGTCGCGGCCTCAAGCATGTCAACAGTTTAACGGTAGAAACAGAAAATGAGTTTATCGGCCTCGATACTGCAACTCGTCGCAACCTGGAACTCACCGAGACTTTGCGCGGTCAAGAATCCCCCACTTTATTTTCATTATTAGATAACTGCCGCACCGCGATGGGTTCGCGCCTCTTGCGCCATTGGCTGCATCATGCCCGACGTGATCAGGCGATTGCACGGGCGCGCCACAATGCCATCAAAGCCTTGATCCAAGCAGATTCAACCGCCGGTTTGTCGACGACTTTAACTTCAGTACCGGACATAGAACGTATCACCACCCGCATCGCGCTGCAGTCGGCACGTCCGCGTGATTTAGCTGGTTTGCGCGATGGCCTGCAGCACTTACCGACTGTACGCACCTATGTAGCGATGTGCGTGGAAGATAGCCACACCAGCCTGCTGACAAAAATTTTGACAGATCTGGCGACCCCGGTTGAATGCCTGGATTTGCTCGAACGCAGCCTGATGCAACAGCCGGCAACCATGGTGCGTGATGGTGGCGTGATTGCCACCGGTTTTGATGCTGAGCTCGATGAATTGCGCGCTCTCTCAGAAAACGCCGGGCAGTTTTTGATCGACCTCGAAACCTCAGAGCGTGCCCGCACCGGCATCGCCAATTTACGCGTTGAATATAACAAAGTGCATGGCTTTTACATCGAGGTGACCAATGGTCAAACCGATAAAGTCCCGGATAATTATCGCCGTCGCCAGACTTTAAAAAATGCCGAACGATACATCACGCCAGAACTGAAAGCCTTTGAAGACAAGGCTTTGTCGGCGCAAGAGCGTTCACTGGTCCGTGAAAAAGTCCTGTACGAAAAAGTATTGCTGGAGCTACTTCCGCACATTACTACCTTGCAGGCCATCGCTCACGCCATCGCCCAACTCGATACCCTCGTCAGTCTCGCCAATCACGCAACAAAAAATAATTGGTGCGCGCCGCAACTCATCGAGGAGCCGATACTCAACATACTGCAAGGCCGCCACCCTGTAGTAGAAAACCAGATAGAAAGATTTATTGCCAACGATTGTCAGCTATCAAGCGAGCGTAAGTTACTGCTAATTACTGGCCCGAATATGGGCGGTAAATCGACCTTTATGCGTCAGGTTGCCTTAATTACTTTATTGGCGTATGTCGGCAGTTACGTACCGGCAGCGCAAGCCACCATAGGCCCGATCGACCGGATATTTACGCGCATAGGTGCCGCCGATGATCTGGCTGGTGGGCGTTCCACCTTTATGGTAGAGATGACTGAATCGGCCGCCATTCTGAATGGCGCAACCGAGCAATCACTGGTTTTAATGGATGAAGTCGGACGCGGCACATCGACCTTCGACGGCCTGGCTCTGGCATGGGCGATTGCCCGGCATTTGATACAGACCTCCAAAAGTTACACGCTTTTTGCCACACATTACTTTGAGTTGACGCAACTGCCAGATTTGCATCCCAGCGCAGAGAATGTACATCTATCAGCTATTGAACACAAAGAGAAAATCGTCTTCCTGCATGCGGTGCAAGCCGGCCCGGCATCGCAAAGTTATGGATTACAAGTTGCGCAATTGGCAGGGATTCCGCAAGCGGTGATACGGTCAGCCAGAAAGCACCTGGCGGATCTGGAGACGCACTCACTGCAGACGACGCCGCAATTCGATTTGTTTTCGACCAACATGAGCAATCCTGCTACAGAAGAGCCACTCGTCGAGGTGCCACCGGATACGCCTTTAATGGATGCGATTGATGCGCTCGACCCTGATTCATTATCGCCAAAAGAAGCCCTGGAAGTGCTGTATCAACTGAAGAAAATTGCTAAGGCGCTTTAGAATTTCCGAATAAAGTGCGCAAAAAAAATGCAGCACCGAGGTGTTGCATTTTTTTAAATCCAGCTAACTAATGAATCGGGTGACTGCGATATTCATTTCCAGACTCATCTTCATCCTCATCATCTTCGTCATCATGGTGGCCATGAGCACCATGTACATGACCATGCGCGATTTCTTCATCGGTAGCTGCGCGAACGTCGGCAACATTGAGTGAGAAGCGCAAGGCCATTCCAGCTAAGGGATGATTTCCATCCAAAACAACTTTATCATCTGCGACATCGGTTACAGTAAAAACCAAAGCGTCGCCATCATCGTCGCCGTCAGGAGTTCCCTCAAATTGCATGCCAACTTCTAATGGCGTAGGCAAGTTTTTACGCTCTTCTACCTTGACCAGATCTGCATCGTATTCGCCAAAAGCATCTTCCGGCTCTACTTGTATGGTGATATCGAAGCCTGCCGCTTTTCCTTCAAGCGCCTCTTCAATTTTTGGCAAAGTATTTTCATACCCCCCGTGCAAATACACCATAGGCTCTTGGCCATCTTCAATCAGCGTACCTTGCGCATCTGACAGTTTATAATGCACAGTTACAACGGTATTTTTGGCAATCTTCATGCTAAGTCCTTAAAATTTATTTCGCAGACGAATTATACAGTTTGTCATGCATCGCCAACTCTAAAATCCCATTATGAAAAAAACCTCATCCAATTTGACACTTTTAGGCGGACTGACGCCAGAACAGTTTTTTAGCGAATACTGGCATAAAAAACCGCTATTAATACGTCAAGCCATCCCCGATTTCACACCACTATTGAGTGCCGAAGAGTTATTTGAGCTTGCTGGCAAAGACGATGTTGAGTCACGCTTGATCAGTTTCTTCAAGCGCAATTGGGAGATGAAAAATGGCCCAATTTTGTCATTACCGCTGAAAGAAAAGAAAGATTGGACTCTGCTAGTTCAAGGAGTGAATCTGCACAATAAAAAAGCCGATGCCCTGCTACGCCAATTCCGTTTTATTCCCGATGCACGACTAGACGACCTGATGATCAGCTACGCCAAGGATGGCGGTGGTGTAGGCCCTCATTTTGATTCTTATGACGTGTTTTTGCTACAGGCGCACGGGCAACGTCGCTGGAGAATAGGCGCACAAAAAGATTTGTCGCTGATTAAAGGCATGCCCTTAAAAATCTTAAGCAATTTCAAAGCGGAAGAAGAGTTTGTACTCAATCCCGGCGATATGCTGTATCTACCGCCACACTACGCCCATGATGGTATCGCTATCGGCGATTGCATGACGTATTCAATCGGATTTCGGGCACCATCGTTTCAAGAAATTGGTGAAAGCTTCTTGCAATTCATGTCCGACTCCATCGACCTGCCCGGCCGTTACGCTGATCCTGAATTAACTTCCAGCGCGAACCCCGCAGAAATCAGTCAATCTATGTTCAGTACTATTTCTGCTGAACTCACAAAAATTAAGTTTACTAAAGATGACATGACCATATTTTTGGGTGAACACCTGACAGAACCTAAATCCAGTGTATTTTTCACCTCACCTGAAAAAACAATCACACCCAAGAAATTTGCTTTGTCAGCACAAAAAAATGGCGTTGCACTTTCGCTTAAAACGCAGATGCTCTACAAAGGGAAAAACATCTTCATCAATGGCGAGTCATTTTCTGTCAGTAAAGAAGACCAACTGAGCTTACATAAATTGGCCGATCAACGATATCTCAATGCCAAAGACATTTCATCGGTTTCAGCTGACGTAATGGAGGCATTTTGCATCTGGTACGAAGATGGATGGTTAGAGTTCGCCAGGATTGAAAATAAATAAAGCGAGTATGTCATTAAAATATATTTTTAATAAAATAATTGCATATAAACTAAGTAAATTTTAATATTTCTCAAAAAAAATACCTATTTAATGAAAAAAGTTCAAAATTACGACTAAAAAATGAATCTATTACTATTCGTTCAGCACAAAAATCATTATAATTCTGGGTTAGGAAAGTTTCGAACGGGCGAGGTATATTTTCTGTATTTAGCCTGCGAATTAACCTATTTGAGCGATAATTACCGGTAATTATTCATCGCAAAAGTTTATATAAATTTTGATCAATTTTTTGAAAGCACAAACATGAAAAAATCACTCTTGCTAGTTTCCCTGTTGGCAATCGCTTTGACAGCATGCAACAAGCCAGCTGAAGCTCCAGCTGCTGCACCTGCAGTTGAAGCACCAGCTTCTGCTCCAGCAGCAATGCCAGCAGCACCAGCAGTTGAAGCTCCAGCTTCTGCAGCAGCACCAGCAGCTGAAGCTCCAGCAGCTCCTGCAGCAGCATCTGCATCTGCTTCTAAGTAATTTTTTACTTGAGAGAAAGCCAGCTTTCGAGCTGGCTTTTTTTTGCTTTAATTTTCTAGTTTCTTGGAATTTAAGCGATAAAAAAAGCGAGTTATCAAATAACTCGCTTTTTTATTACATTGATCAAAATTTATTTCAATTGCTCATTTAGCAATTGAAGAATTTTCCCTGCAATCGGAGTCGCATCCACTTTACCATCTTCACCATGCACGGTAATGTGGCTAACCTCACCAGTCTCTTTAACTAAGATACGATATTTTTGTGCATTTTTAGCATTATCGCTCGCCCCCCAAGAAAACAATTTCGCAAAAAATCCTTCGCTTGCGCCTTTAGTTTTAGCCTCAATATCTTGATCAATGTATCGAACATAATACAAACCTTTTGAACGGTCACGATCTTCAACAGTGAAACCGATGCGATCAAGCGCAAGACCAACCCGGCGCCAGGAACGATCAAAACCTTCATCCGTTTCGACATAACTCAAATTCTCAGTCTTAAGAAGGCTCGAACGCGCCTTAGCGGGCAAGGCAGAATTAACTGCCAGCTTAGCACCTTCAACATCTGCACCCAACCTCACCATTAAACGGGACAAAAACTCAGCCTCGAGGCTGCTATCTGATGGCCGAGACGACCAGACTGTCGATTCTTTTTGGGTACCGACAAAAACTTCCTGAGCACCGCGATGGCTAATATAAATTTCTACGTTTCCATTAGCCAAGCGCTCAACGCGGGTGCGAAATTTATCTCGTTCAGCAGTGGAATAAAGAGAGTCAAAAACCTTACCGATCGTACTGCGAATAATATCCTGAGGAATTTTTGCCCGATTTTCAGCCCAGTCAGTTTCCATTATGCCCGTGTCTTGATTTTCAATACTAATCACAAAACCAAGTTCCTGCCAAAAATCCTTCAATTTTGGCCATATCGCATCAGGAGCACCTTGGACAACTAACCAACGCTGGGTACCATCCCGCTCTATACGCATCTCTTTCAATTGCAAAGGTGCGACTACGCCATTTGCCAGAACAAGATTTTTATTATCTTTTTGCAAATTGTAGCTTGAAGCGGTCGCGCTACCTTGATTCGACTCTGGAATTCCAAATCTGCTATCTCTGCGAATTTGAGTTAAATCAGGAGGAACATCCAAAGCCGCAGTGACCACCTTACTTGCACTTCTATAGTCAATACTATTTGACCCAAGGATAGTCGTACAGGCACTTAAACTAATTACGCCTGCAAGTACCAAAGCACTAATCATCCCATTTTTAGCAACAAAGCTTTTTGCCATCTGAAAATCCCTACAAATTGTTATCAATCAAAATATAAATAATCGCTTCTGCGCCAAAAACTTGTTAGCTAGCTAAAACGACCTTATTGTAATACACCTGATTCACGCATTGCTGCACGAACAGTTTCATGGAATTGCTGGGACAACGGAACTAAAGGCAAACGCATGCCAGATGGAATTAAACCCATCTCAACCATTGCCCATTTCACTGGCAATGGATTTGGCTCAATAAATAATTTAGTGTGTAAAGGAATGAGGCGATTATTAATCGAAATTGCCTTCGCGATATCACCATTCATCGCGGCAGCACACATCTCATGCATTGCACGCGGTGCCACATTGGCGGTAACAGAGATATTGCCTTTACCACCACAGAACATCAATGCCATTGCGGTTGCATCGTCACCAGAATACACTGCAAAAGATGCTGGCGCCTGACGAATTAAATCTGTATCTCTAGCGATATTTCCACTCGCTTCCTTAACACCGATGATGCCAGGAACCTGCGCCAAACGCAGCATGGTCTCATTCGACATATCCGCAACGGTGCGACCAGGAACGTTGTACAAGATCACAGGAATATCGACCGATTCAGCAATCTTCTTGAAATGCTGATACATGCCTTCTTGCGTTGGCCGGTTGTAGTAAGGCACAACCTGTAGCGAAGCATCAGCGCCGATGTTCTTGGCAAACGTAGTGAGCGCGATTGCTTCAGCAGTAGAGTTACCTCCAGAACCTGCAATGATAGGAATACGCTTATTTGTATGCTCTACTGCAACGCGGATCAATTCACAATGCTCTTCAACTGTCACTGTAGGCGACTCACCGGTAGTGCCAACGATAACAATACCATCCGACCCTTCAGCGATATGCCAATCAATCAACTTTCGCAGACAAGGCAAATCGAGACTACCGTCAGCGTGCATGGGGGTCACAATTGCAACCAAGCTTCCTTGTATCATAGTCATGTTAGTGCGAGAAAAAGTAAAACCTCGATTGTAGCGGATCACCCAGTACTATGGGCGAGAATCGTCTTAATATGCCTTCAAATACCATCGAGATGATCACTTAAAGTGTCGATCACTGAAGTGACTGAAATTGAGCGTAGACAAATACGCTGCACTACTGCTGGACGTGGATGATTAATGCGTCCATGTTCATAGGCAATGCAGTGATTTTTTCTACATGGCATAGCTTGAGACAAGTAATACTCGATTAGTTCCCCAGGCTGCAGCAAAAAATCCGGATTCGTGGGGCTACCATAAGCTTCATTACCAGCGGCAAAAGTCTCATAAATCAGAATGCCACCCGCTTTTAAAGATGACGTCAGCTTTGAAAGCAGAGGCCGATGCAGGTAATTTGTCACGATAATGGCAGAAAAGGTATTCGCGTCAAATGGCCAACTGCCTGTTCCATTTACTAGATTCGCGTCCCGCGGCATTTCAAGATCATGCTGAAAGCAACGGGCGCCCAGCAAAGTTAAAGGCTCAAGCAACGAGGCATCTTTATCAAGCGACCAAACCTCGTAACCGGCATCCAGCAAAAGACGGGTATGGCGACCGCTACCACAAGCTAGATCAAGCACGGGTCCATTATTTTTTTCGATAAGGGGAAGAAAACGGCGTACCCATGGTGAGGCGACAGCATCAGAACAATTCTTACTCACGTCAATGCTACCGAGGATTCAAGCACGCTGCTTGACGATGGCTTATTAAGATTTCTCTCCAATTTACACGATAGTTAGCATGACAAATCGCCTCAATAGGGTACATGCCAAAAACTATGCGATCAGAGCACATTGCTATTTAGCCTAATAATACTAAAAAAGGTGTCAACACCCACTGCACTATCACTTCGGCCACTCCCATTACTGGTTGCATCCAGATACCCCAAAAATTAAAAATCGGCAGCATTGCCAATCCCAAAACGATAAAAAAACCATATGGTTCGAGTTTTGAATATTTGTACGCGTATTGATGAGGCAAGAGACTTACCACTATTCGGCCACCATCCAGTGGTGGAATTGGCAGGAGATTAAATGCAAGAATCGCCAGATTTACTTTGACTCCGGCTTTTACCATTTCAATAAAAAAAGATTCGTTTGCACTGAAAACAAACAGTGCTATTCCAAACAATCCCCATAGAACAGCCATAACAAAATTTGCTGCAGGTCCTGCCAAAGCGACCCATGCCATATCTCGTTTAGGGTGACGTAAATTTCCAAAATTAACAGGTACCGGTTTCGCATAACCAATGCCAACACCAAACTGTAAAAACAATAGTATCGGAATGAGAATAGTCCCAAACAAATCTATATGACTCAACGGATTGAGCGTCATACGTCCCTGTTGGTATGCGGTTTTGTCTCCAAAGTATTTTGCAGCATAAGCATGCGCGGCTTCATGCAAAGCAATTGCAAATAAAATAGGCAACGCATATATGAGAATCTTTTTTATTTGTTCATCCACTGCAGTATCCTAAGAAGAAAGTTTTTTACAAAAAATATAAAGTTGAACTTACAACCCAAACAGGCGCGCATCACCCCTGCCCTGGCGCATCAATTCAGGCATGTCTCCTGTCATATCGATCACGGTAGTCGGCACCAGGCTACAAGCACCGCCGTCGATCACAAGATCGATGAGTTTTTCTAATCGACCACGAATTATTTCTGGGTCAGTCAAAGGCTCGTCTTCATCCGGAAGTATCAGCGTAGTACCGAGTAGTGGCTGCTTCAATTCTTCTAACAAGGCGTGCGTAATACGATTCTCCGGCACCCGCAAACCTATGGTCTTGCGCGATGGATGACTTAACCTGCGCGGAACCTCTTTGGTCGCCTCCAGTATCATGGTGTAAGGACCTGGCGTGGCAGATTTAATCATGCGAAACTGGCGATTATCAATTTTTGCGTAGACCGCAATTTCTGATAAATCCCTGCACAATAAAGTAAGGTGATGCTTCTCATCGACACCGCGAATCCGACGCAAGCGGGTAACGGCATCCTTATCATCAAGATGACATACTAACGCATAACAAGAATCAGTCGGCACCGCGACGATGCCGCCTTGATCAATAATCTGCACCGCTTGTTTAATCAAACGCAGTTGCGGATTATCAGGATGGATTTGAAAAAATTGACTCATATAAATAAAGAAGGCGGTAGCACACGCTACCGCCGGGTTTGTCTGAAATTAGCTTGAAGGTAGTTAATAATAAGCAATTTCAATTATTTTAAATTTTGCAAAGCAGCGATGCGTTGCTCCATAGGTGGGTGAGTAGAAAACAAGGCACCCCAACCTGGCTTATCGTTAATACCTGCTGCTGCCATTGATTTAGGTAGCTCACCGGGAACCAAACCACCCAAGCGCGCCAATGCATGAA
This sequence comes from Undibacterium sp., assembly GCA_025359635.1. GTDB lineage: Bacteria > Pseudomonadota > Gammaproteobacteria > Burkholderiales > Burkholderiaceae_D > Undibacterium. Next base: position 23,084 of record JANYFV010000474.1, read on the forward strand.
TCATCGGTTGTTGATTTCCTAAAAGCCTTGCCGAACCAGCATCCGCGCGGAATTCACGCTGACGCGAGAACCAGGCAACAATCATCGAAGCCGCAATTCCAAATACGATCTCACAGACAAACACGGTCACCATATAACCAATACCCGGACGGTCATCTTCGTCATTACGGAAGACTGTCTTATCGATGGCATAGCCAACCACGCGCGCTAAAAATACCACGAAAGTATTCACGACACCTTGGATCAAAGTCATCGTCACCATATCACCATTAGCAACGTGGGCAATTTCATGTCCCAATACCGCTTCTACTTCTTCCTTGGTCATACTTTCCAGCAAGCCGGTCGAAACGGCGACCAGGGCAGAATTTTTAAATGCGCCAGTGGCAAAGGCATTCGCTTCGCCTTCATAAACAGCCACTTCTGGCATGGCAATTCCGGCGCGCTCAGATAAGGTTTTTACCGTGCTGATCAACCACATTTCTGTAGATGAACTTGGCGCATCAATGACTCGCGCACCAGTCGACCATTTTGCCATCGGCTTACTGATCAGCAACGAGAAGAACGCTCCAGTGAATCCCACAACCAGAGAAAACACCATCAACATGCTTAAATTCAAACCGTTTGCGGTTAAAAAGCGATTTACGCCGAGCATGGATAAAACGACCGACATCACCAGCATGACTGCCAGGTTGGTTGCCAGGAATAAAAAGATACGTTTCATTCGTTAATCCCTCAAAAGTTGAACGTAGAGTATAGATGCTATCGCAAACAAGAAATTCAAGCGAAATTTAGCAAGGGTTAGCAAAAAATCAAACCCAATCTGCCCAAACTGGAGTCAAACTTTTAGCAAGAGGCGGCAAACGCCCAAGGTCGGGAGATTTATCGTCTGGCGAATGAAAATCCGAGCCACGCGATCCGGCAAAACCATAACGATTGGCCACTTTAGTGTACTCATAGAATTGGTCTATGGTGTGGCTACCAGTAACAACTTCTATGGCGCTGCCACCGTAGACCTTAAATTCACGGAAAAATGCATCAACCGCAACAGGGCTAAGATTATATCGACCCGGATGCGCCACCACCGCAACGCCACCCGAGCGACGAATCCATCCTACCGCTTCGGCCAATGTTGCCCAACGATGCGCAACATATCCAGGCTTTCCTTCAGTCAAATATTTCTTAAAAACCGCAGAAACATCTTCACAAATCCCGATCTCAACCAAGTAACGGGCAAAATGCGAGCGCGAAATCAAGTCAGGGTTTCCTACGTACTTTAATGCGCCTTGATACACATTTGGAATACCAACCTTTGCCAATTCAGCGCCCATATCCTCAGCCCTAAGCTGGCGACCAGAGCGAGTCATCGCCAGGCCATTGAGTAATTCTTCGTTGGTTTCGTCAACATTTAAACCAACGATATGGATGGTGTGTCCAGCCCAGGTAACGGATATTTCAAGACCGGTAATAAAGCGCATACCAAGATCCAAAGCCGCTTCGCGCGCTTCTGGAATTCCACGTATTTCATCGTGATCGGTCAGAGCCCAAACATCCACACCATTTGATTTGGCTCGAATCGCTACATCAGCGGGCGCGAGAACGCCATCGGATATGGTGGAGTGGCAATGAAGGTCAACATTAAGCTTAGCTGGCAACATGATTTAGCATACAAGATTACAGACCCACCATTGTACTCTCCGAGAGCAGACCGTGTTGCAACGCAATACGAGAGCCTCTGGCATTTTTTGCAAATGTCCGCAGCACAACATCAACAATAAAATACCATTGAATGTGAATTACAACTTCATTTCTAGCTTAAGCGACCAAGTTGTATAGGTTTTTGCAAGAGTATTTTGCTCATGGTTAATGCTACCTGCAAGGACTGAACTGGCACTAATGGAATCATCGGCTTGCAGATTATTCGCAGATAAACGTAACTGCAAAACGGGGTTAAATTTCCATAAACCATAGAGATCAATTTGACGTTTAATCCCGGTGAAATTAGTCTGCGTATCACTCACTTGTGTCACATAGGCAGGCGTCCAGTTGACACTCCCCCCTAACGTTAAGGCCAGGCCAGCTGGGCGATAATCCAAACCAAAATTTGCGGTCTGATTTGGCTGTTGATCCAATCGGTTATTTGGCCCATGGATGTCATCGACACTCGACCAAAAATGACTGTAGTTGCTACGAAAATCAATCGCAGGCCCATCTGGTAAAAATTCTTGCAGCTGGAACTTGGCCTCGAGCTCGATGCCGCGCGTCAATGCATGACCAATATTAATCGGCGAGGATACCCAGCGCAAACCAACCTGCTCGGTACGGCGACGTATCAAATCATCTATGCTGCGCATGAAAACATTGGCGCTCATGATTCCCGCACGCGTCAGGTAATGTTCAAATGCCAGATCAAGACCTTTAGCTTTTTCAGGCTTCAAAGAAGGATTACCCGTACGATCTGGCCTGAAGGGGCTATTCAACGGTGAGATAGATGGTAAGGCAATTAAATCATTTAGTGCTGGGGCGCGATAGCTACTTGTCAGTCCCATTCTCACTTGATCTTTGCTCCCACCTGGCAGTCGCCACACGCCATGCAAAAGCGGGCTCCAAACTTCGCTAGAATTATCGACCGTATTGCTGGCAGTAACACTATTGGTATGGATTCCTTCCCAACGCAAACCGGCGTACGCCGACCATTGTGGATTAAGATCAAATTCATCTTGTACAAACGCAGCGAGGCGGCGCGTGCTGGCATTGAGGTTATCGCCAGACTCAGCAAATTGCGGCAGGCCGTTATCCAGAGAAATTCTGGTCTGCGTCCGCGCCCCTGTTTCAAGTTCCAGGCCGCTAGCCAAGGTATGCTTTTCATTCAAAGGGAGAGTATATTTACCGCCAATATTGAGACTGCTATCTCGCGTATTATTCACGTCAGAAATCGTATCGAGCAACTTACCATTGGCATCAAATTGTGCCCGCAATGAAGAACTCTCCATGTGTCCAAGACCACCACCAAATTTAAGATTTAGTTTTGCATTATTAGAAAATTTGCTCTGCCAGTTACCAAAGCCACGGGCAAAGTTACTCTCAGAATGACTTATTGAACTGGCATTGGCATATTGTGCCGTTGCACTTGGAACCTGGGTCAGAGTGCTATCTGACCGTGAATCACTACTCGAATTCATGATGAAGGGTTGCAGCATCAAGCTATCGCCATTCTCAAAACGATAATTCAGACGTGGCGCAAAATGTATGCCGCTGGTTTGACGCTGAGTTTCGTCATGCAAATCCTGCAGAAGATTTATTTGCCCAAGGCTATCTTCTTCCTGAATTTGTGTCGCACTTTGATCATGCTGGCGATTACGAAAAACCGAGCCGCTCAATGCATACGACAGTGCGCCATATTGCCCAGGATAAGTCAGTGAAATATTCGGTGCGCCTCTGCCCTGCTCAACACTTTCAGTCAACTTCAGCTCAATATCTTTTTGCTTATAGTCTTCGCGTAAAACGATATTAATTGTTCCTGCAATTGCTTGGGTACTATATTCCGCAACGGGACCACGCATAACTTCAATCCGCTCGACCTGATCTGGTGACAATGAATCCATGGAAAAGCCACGCGGTGCACGTTCTCCATTGATCAAAATCTGCGTATATCCGCTCCCCATGCCACGCATGCGGATATCGCCTCCACGACCAGGGCGACCGCCGATAGTTACACCAGGCAGCCGCTTGAGAACATCGCCAATATTTGTATCACCATTTCTATCAAGCTCTTCACGTCCAAAGATTATTCTTGATGCCGTAGAAAGACGCCGCTCATCAAGATCAGATTGCCGACCACCTTGGATTATGACTTTTTGCACTGCGTTTTTTTCTGATTCCTCGCCGTTTTTTAGCGGGACTTGCTTCTCAATTTTCGCCTCAGTTTTTTTTAATTTTTTTTTACTCAACTCGTCAGCATCTTTAGTATCTTCGACTGAATTTTTCGTCACCGGTTCTACTTGAGCAAAGGCTAATGGGTGCAAAAAGACTGCTCCGGCAATACAGAAAAAACTTGCCCTGCGGCGAAAATGACTAAACATGATTGAAGTAAATTTAAACAATTGAGGAGGAAAAAATCGACGCTACGCAGAGTTCGATTGACAAGTCTATTGTATTTTCAAACAAGCTCAAGAGGCTAGTAAATTGACTAAGTGTTTTGTATAGAATTGAAACAAGCGTCTATGCTTCGATACATTCAGAAACAAAAAAACCTGCGGTGCACAAACACAGCAGGTTTTCCATTTTTAAAATTGAATTTAGTACGCGTGATCAGCCAAATTCAAATTAAGTTGCGAGGGAATCGCATCCTCAAGGTCTGGTCTTGGGTTATTACGCGCAGCTTCTAGTTTATCAAGATAATCAGCGCTCACGTCACCGGTAATGTAATAACCGTCAAAGCACGACGCCTCGATACTACGTAAAGCAGGATTAACATCAGCAATCGAACGCTTCATCGCAGCCACGTCTTGATACACCAAGGCATCGGCCGTAATCTCGCGACAGACTTCTTCTTCG
>JANYFV010000489.1 GCA_025359635.1 Undibacterium sp.
GCCGGTGTGTGAATCAATGATGGATATTTTTTTCATAACGGATAGCGTACAAACTTTACCGGGCAGTGGCTTGATATTTTAAAGCGAAATTGCGGCTAAATCAGCATAGCGTTTTTTTTCAGTCGCCATTGACATCGCTTGGTACAATGCTGTCTGGAGAAATTTCAAACGAATTTTAAACTTAGTGTGGTGGAAAATATGCATAAAGAGACCAAGGTCGTGCAATCGGATGACAATCCTAAATTTGGGCGGCTGTTAATTATCTTGTTTCTGGTGGTGCTTTTTCTCGGCTTTTTGACTTGGCTGATGGAAACTCAGTTTTCCGACTTTGGTTGGTAATTTCAATGACGATATGAATCTGAATCCGAATATGACTAATTCCACTTTGCTGCAAACGCCGTACTTCAAGTTAATCCGCTTATTTTCGGCGCGCCCCAGACTGTCTATCTGCATCTTAATCGGCGTGGCGACGATCTTCTTTTTGCCGACCTCGATCGCGCAACAACAAATTACGCGCATGATTATCGGATGGAATGTCGGTGCGATTCTGTATTTGTTGCTAGCCGCAAGAATGATGTTTTGGTCATCGCATGAACGCATGCGCAATCGCGCCTTGCAGCAAGATGAGGGGCGCATGATTATTTTGGCCTTGGTGGTGATTGCGGCATTTATGTCTATCGGTGCCATAGTGGCCGAGTTGGCGGTAGTCAAAGAAATGCACGGCACCTTACGCTATGCCCATATAGGATTAACCGTATTAACTATTTTGTCGTCATGGGCATTTACCCAGCTGATGTTTGCGCTGCACTATGCGCATGATTATTATGCAGCTGAAGCACGGGGCAATTCGGGCGGGTTGGAGTTTCCCGGCGGTCATGCCCCCGATTATGGCGACTTTCTGTATTTCTCCTGCGTCATCGGCACCTCGGGCCAGACTGCGGATGTCAGTTTTACTTGCCGCTTCATGCGAAGAATTGGCACCGTCCATTGCGTTTTGGCGTTTTTCTTTAACACCACTTTATTAGCGCTGACGATTAATATCGCTTCTGGCCTATTCTAATTTTTTTGATTATTCTGGAACAGGCGTTTCATCTTTTGGTAAATGGATGATACCGGCGTTGAAATTGTATTCGAACAAATTACCATAGCGCCCCCACTCAATCGCCACGCGCAATGCGCTTTCTGCATCCTCGGCATTGAGGGTAAAGCGCAATAGACGCAAGAACAGATCTTCGGGTAAATCGCCTGATCTGTCTTGCTCCAGGCCATGGCAAATATAGGCGACTAAGGGCACATTTTCTAGCAGCTGTTGACCAAAAATGGTTTGGCGTTCAGGGTTGCTTGCCGCCACATACTGTTCGCCGAGTGGCGTGATTGTGATGTCACCATGTGCCAATTGTGCAAAGCCCAAGAGCGCGAGAGTAATCGACACATCTAGCAGTTCTCTATCGGTCAGTTCGGTTTCCTCACCCAGTTTTGGCAAGTCGGCCTGACCACGATAGGGTTCGTCCACCAGTAGTTCCAGGATACCTTCAATGCGGGCAATATCGGCTTCCGGCAATCGATCGCCCAATTGCAATTTGGCTTCTTTTTCAGTGGTGCGACCAGGGCGAGCTGAGCCGGCTGTCATCAAACCATATACTTCATCGATCAATGCCCGTACTTCCTGGCTGTCTGCATTGCGCGGGCGTGCCAGTGCGATTGGTAATTCAGCACGGATGCGCCCAGGATTACTCGAAAAGATGAGCACCCGGTCAGCCATCATCACGGCTTCTTCAATATTGTGTGAGACCACCAACATCGCCTTGGTAGGGATTTGCCCGGATTCCCACAACTCCAAAATGTCTTCACGCAGGCGTTCGCCGGTCAGCACATCCAGTGCAGAAAATGCCTCGTCCATCAATAATATTTCGGGCTCCATCACCAGGGCACGCGCGATACCTACCCGCTGCCGCATTCCACCAGACAACTCACGTGGCAAGGCGCCTTCAAAGCCCGACAAGCCAATGAGGTCGATGACTTTTTCTGCGCGCAGCTCTCTCTCTTCGGATGGAACTCCTTGCGCCTCCAAGCCCAATTCCACGTTTTTTTGTACTGTCAGCCAAGGGAATAAGGCAAAAGACTGGAACACCATACGGATACCGCGCGCCGAGCCAAACAAAGGCAAGCCGTGATACAGAACTTGGCCTTGGTCAGCACCGATCAAGCCCGCCATAATCCGTAACATGGTCGATTTGCCCGAGCCTGATTGACCTAACAAGGCGACGATCTCGCCCTCTTTTAATGCGAAATCCACGCCTGCTAAAACGGCACGGTCTGAGCCATCCGCAGAGCGAAAAGATTTTCCGACTGATTTGAGTTCTACGATATTGGTAGTCATATTGCGTGTCCTATTATTTTCTTGCTGGCGCCATGCTGCTATTTAAATGCAAATAAATCATTTCTAAAAATGCAGGCGATCTTCCGCCATGCGATATAGTCGCCGCCAGACAAAATGGTTGAGTCCCATCACGAACAGACACATGATTCCTATCCCCAATGCGATGCGCGGGAAATCGCCTTTTGTCGTCATCTCGGCAATGTAACTTCCTATGCCATGCGCTTTTAAAGTTGTGTCGCCCCAGCTCACGTATTCCGCCACAATGCTGGCGTTCCAGGAGCCGCCCGTTGCCGTGATGGCACCGGTGACAAAGCTAGGGAAAATCGCCGGCAGCAAATAACGCCGCCATTTAAGCCAGCCGCTTAAGCCAAAGTTTTGCGTTGCGTAACGTAGCTCGGTTGGTATCGTAGATGCACCGGCAATCACATTAAATAACAGGTACCACTGCGTGCCAAGTATCATCAAAGGTGATAACCAGATATCTGGATTGAGTTTGAAATGCACGATTCCCACAACCGCAACCGGGAACATCAGGTTGGCAGGGAAGGCAGCCAGAAACTGTGCAATCGCCTGTACTTTTTCAGCTAGGCGAGGATTTAGTCCTATCCATACACCAATAGGTACCCAAATTAAGGCTGCGAGTAACAATAGGATTAAGACCCGGGATAAGGTATAAAAACCGAGTGTGAAGACATGCCCGACTTCGCTCCATCCTACTTCGGCATGGACGAAATGAATCAAGGTCCATAGCGCATAAAAAACCACTGCCGCAATAATCGCATCCCAAATCCGCGCAGGGGTTGAAGATTCTGATATTGGCCGGGCACGTATCGATGTGCCGTCGTAACGTAAGCGAAATACTGAAAAAGATTTTTCCAATAGACGGATAAAAATCTTGGCAATAGATTGCGTGCGTTCTGTTCTTTGCAGCCAGGTCAATAACCAGGATTGCTGGACTGTCTCGCTACCGGATTCTTCAAAGCGAAATTTATCCGCCCAGGCCAGCAATGGCCGGAAAAAAATCTGATCGTAGAGCAAGATGCCTATCAACATCGCACCAATCGCCCAGCCGATCGCATGCAGGTCGCGTTGTTCAATCGCCAGCGCGATGTATGAGCCGATACCTGGCAGTTTGATGTTTTGGTTTGACACCGATATTGCTTCTGCCGCCACAACAAAGAACCATCCACCCGACATCGACATCATCATATTCCACAGCAAGCCTGGCATAGCGAACGGTAATTCCAGACGCCAGAACCGTTGCCAGCCCGAGAGTTGGAATACCGTCGCAGCCTCGACCAATTCGGCAGGGACAGTACGAAATCCCTGATAGGCGCTAAACGCCATATTCCAGGCTTGCGAAGTAAAGATGGCAAATATTGCCGCGCATTCTACGCCGAAGAGATTGCCTGGAAATAAGGCAATGAAGGCAGTAACGGTGATGGATAAAAAACCGAGGATAGGAATCGATTGCAATATGTCGAGCAAGGGTACCAGAATTTTTTCGGCGACACGGTACTTCGTCGCGAGGGCTGCAAATACACAACTAAAAACCACCGAAGCCCCAAGCGCGAGGAACATCCGCAAGGTCGTGCGCAGTAAATAATAGGGGAGATTGATTGGCTCTAGCGACAGTGGCAAAGTCTCGCCCAACTGATATGGATGCGCCATCTGCGCACCACCATAAGCAAGCAAGACCAGCACGGCCAGAATGATCGGTAACAATGCCCAATCCCAGCGATTTCCGCCAGCTTCTATCACTTGCCTGGGAAAAAACTCTTTCTTCTTAGTCACGTCTTTTCCTTTGGTAAGTGCTTGTCGTTCTGTGAGAGTTTGTTTGTCACAACCAAATAGGCTATGGAGTCAGAATGCTAGGTTGGCTGTGAGCTTGTGCTGTGAGGTCAGACTGTGAACAATGGTACAGACAACCCAGATGTCGCGAATTTTAGATCCGGTACTATATTTGGTCAAGCAAAAATAGCAATTACTGAGATTTAAATTTATGCTTACAATCAACTTGCAATATCCTATCCAGGGGGATACGATATGGTTATGACTACCCATACATCTCACCCCGAAATTATTAAGCGCCTCAAGCGAGCCGATGGCCATCTCAAAAGTATCATTGATATGCTGGACAGTGGCCGTGGATGTTTGGAAATTGCTCAGCAGTTACAGGCGGTAGAAAAAGCGATCACTAATGCAAAAAAAGCATTGGTGCATGATCATATTGATCATTGTCTTGAGCGTGCCGTCAAAAAAGGGGCGCGCAATGCCGAAGAAACTGTCCGTGAATTCAAGGAAATTACTAAATATTTATAACTGCTCTCTATTCTCTATTCTCTATTCTCTATTCTCTATTCTCTATTTATAGATAGGGGCCGCGATCGCCGTGCCACGGAACGAAACTGCGTCCCGCAGTGGTGTTTTCTGCC
>JANYFV010000494.1 GCA_025359635.1 Undibacterium sp.
CGCCTTGGATGGGTTGGATTACTGATTTGACGCAGCCAGATCCTTGGTTGATTTTCTCTTTCTTGTACAGCTCCATCATTGCCTGATTCATTTTTTGCGGATCATTTTTATACTGCTCACGCACCGCCGTCATTTTTGGCGTCACGACTTTCATTTTCGCCATACTGCGAAAACCGGCGGCAGAGAGTGGGAACAAAGCCAGTTTGATCGTGATCGTGAAAACTATAATCGTCCAGCCCCAGTTACCTAGTAAAGAGTGGATGAACTCCATCAGCCAGAACATAGGCTTGGCGATAATCGCGAAGTACCAGTAATCTTTGACCAGATCCAGGCCAGGAGCGACCTTCTCCAAAATCGCAGACTCTTGCGGGCCGGAATACAAGCGGGCATTCATGCTGACTGTGGCACCCGGCGCAACCGACCCCATAGGCAAGATTGTGCTGACAGCATAGATATTGTCGCGGACTTTTTCTGTGCGAATTTCACGTTTGATCTTGTCTTCAGGGATAAAAGCCGAAACGAAGAAATGTTGGATCACCGAGATCCAGCCGTCATTTGCCGTCGTGGCATGTTGGGTATTGCTAGAGCCTTCTTTTTCGCTTTCCAGTTTGCGAATTTTTTCAAAATCGAGTTTCTGGAATTTGTTCGCTTCGGTATATACCGCTGGCGCATAAAATTCAGTCGTGGCGCTGAACATGCCACCGCTCTCTGGTTTAGTGCCGTCATGCAATAACTGCAAATACAGCGATGGCTTGATTTCAGCAGCAGTGTTGTTGCTGACGTCATGCTTCACGTTGATGACGTAATCGCCTTTTTTGAAGGTGAAGGTCTTGGTCAGTTTGACGCCAGCTTGTTCAGATTCCAGCACCAGTTGTACTTGATCGCTGTTACCCAAATCGCGCGGGCCGGCTTTAGCTACAAAAGCCGATTTATGATTTGGAAAATTGCCTCCGAGCAGACCAGTCTGCGCCAGATAGGTACGTTTGTCGGTCTCGGTGAAGAGGACGATATTTTTTGATTTATCTTTAGCATCTAGATACTTGAGCAATTCCAAACGCTTAACTTCACCACCCAGCGTATCGATATCAGCTTTAAATACATCTGTCGTGATCGTGATGCGCTCACTCGCCACTGTTGCGGTTACCGCAGTGTTTGCGCCCGGCACAGCCGCTGCATTAGTTGCAATTGTGCTGGCGGAGTTAGCGCTCGCTACCGCAGAGGCTGATGCAGCCTTGCTCTGTTGCGAGGTCGAAGTCGGGAAAAACATGGATTGCTTGCCGGTATGACGCATCCAGTTGTCCCAAAGGATCAACAGCGACATCGAGAAAACAACCCACAGTACGGTACGTTTAATATCCATTTTGGCTTATTTGATGAAGATCAGGAAAGGGTAGAAGAATGACCAGCCACCGATGTGGGGGCAGATGTCGAATTTTCACTAGTGCTTACACTAGCATTTTTACTAAGAGGTGTAACTTTTGGCGGAACGATATCTACGCCGCCGGGGTGCCACGGGTGGCATTTGCACAGGCGCTTGCCAGCCATGAAGCTGCCTTTGCAGGCGCCGTATTCACGAATTGCCTCGGCTGCGTATTCAGAGCAACTAGGATAAAACCGGCAATTTTGCCCCAGCATAGGGCTAATCGCGAATTTATATCCCTTAAGCAAGATGAGTAATAAGGCTTTCATACTGCCGCCTTCATCGCTACATCAGTCGGCACATGTTGTGAAGCAAACAGGCGCACGATTTCAGCCCGCAATTCGCGCTTGAGTTGCGCGGTCGAGGCTGGGCCTGCTTTGGTATTAACTGGTTTGGACAAGCGCACGATGCAATCCACGTTAATCAGTGCAGCACAGCGAAAAATTTCTCGTGTTACACGTTTAATCGTATTGCGCGTAGCGGCGCGTGGAGCAAAGCGCTTTGCTGCAACCACACCCAAACGGGCATGCGCTAAAGCATTTGGCCGGGTATATAGAACAAAATGCGCGGTTCTTTGTGCCGGGCGCAAACGAAAAACGGATGAAAACTCATCCGTTTTAACGATACGCCTGACGCGCGCAAAATCTCCGCTGTCGTTGGCTATGTCGGTTGCATTGATCACAATAGTGTCGGGTTATGATCAGAACATCAGCCTAAGCTGGCGTTGACATAACCCGAAAGGATCAAGCTGCCAGGCGTTTACGGCCTTTGGCGCGACGTGCATTCAGAACAGCGCGGCCGCCACGGGTTGCCATACGTGCGCGGAAACCGTGAGTGCGCTTGCGGCGAACGACGGAAGGTTGATAAGTACGTTTCATGTTGATCTCGCTAATTGAGCAAATAATAAATCGGAATTACGGGTAATAGCGTGAAGTGCAGCAAAGTCAAAACTGAGACTAAATTACTGACTTACTGCCACTCTATCCACCATTACTGCCCCAAAACCGCTGCTCATCGCGTGCTGCACTCTTAACAACAAATGCAGCAACCAATAAAAGAGGGGTAGGGAACCCTGAATTAGACACCAGTTCGCATCTTCCTGTCAATCCATTTAGCACAAAAATTAATCAGAATGTGCAAAATGAAGTAGAAAGAAATTTCCCCGAGCCTGTGGATAACTCTTGCTGGCAAGGGTAGAATAGCGGATTAGTGTGGCTAGATTATTTGTTGGTTTTGCGGCAATAATATCTTAAGTTTGTAAAGCCTCAGCTTAGCAATATTAAGAACGAATAAGAAAAAACGAGCAAGATCCGCTGTCCACACAAGCACTTTACTATTGAAACCACATGGAAAATTTCTGGCAGGCCTGTTCTTCCCAACTTGAGCAGGAGCTAACGCCGCAACAATTTAGCGCGTGGATTAAGCCGCTAACTTTAGTCGACTACGAAGATGGTCGCTTGCGTATCGGCGCGCCAAACCGCTTTAAGCTCGATTGGGTCAAGACCCAGTTTGCCGGCCGCATTACAGAATTAGCTACGCAGTTTTGGGATGATACGATCGCGGTTGAATTCATCATCGATCCTAAAATTAACAAGAAAGCCGCGCCTAGCGTCCCAGCAATGCCAAGAGAACCTGGTGCGCAATATCACAATGATGATGCACGTGGTGCGCAAGACATGGGACACAGCGGCAACAACGGTCATAACGGCAATATGCCGGCGCCGCCAGAATCATCACCAAGGCGCGATCAAAGCCGCATTAATGCCGAGTTAACTTTTGACAGTTTCGTCACCGGTAAGGCCAATCAGCTGGCGCGCGCCGCTGCCATTCAGGTGGCGAATAACCCTGGCGTTTCGTATAACCCGCTGTTCTTATATGGCGGCGTCGGCCTTGGTAAAACGCATTTGATCCACGCCATCGGCAACCAGATTCTTGTGGATAACCCAAACGCCAAGATCCGCTACATCCACGCCGAGCAATATGTGCGCGACGTGGTGACGGCGTATCAGCGCAAAGGTTTTGACGAATTTAAACGCTACTACCATTCGCTCGATTTATTGCTGATCGATGATATTCAATTCTTTGGTGGCAAAAGCCGCACGCAAGAAGAATTTTTCTACGCATTTGAAGCGCTTATCGCTGCCAAGAAGCAAATTATCATCACCAGCGATACTTATCCAAAAGAAATCACCGGCATGGATGATCGCCTGATCTCGCGTTTTGATTCTGGCCTGACAGTCGCAATCGAACCGCCAGAACTAGAAATGCGTGTCGCGATTTTGCTGAAAAAAGCATTCAGCGAAGGCGTACATTTTTCCGATGACGTCGCTTTCTTCGTCGCCAAGCATCTGCGTTCTAACGTGCGTGAACTTGAAGGTGCTTTGCGCAAGATTCTGGCGTTCTCGCGCTTCCACGGTAAAGACATCACGATTGATGTCACCAAAGAAGCGTTGAAGGATTTGCTGTCAGTACAAAACCGGCAGATCTCGGTGGAAAACATTCAGAAGACCGTCGCCGATTTTTTCAATATTAAAGTGGCCGACATGTATTCCAAACGCCGTCCGGCCAATATCGCCAGACCGCGCCAGATCGCCATGTATTTAGCCAAAGAACTCACGCAAAAGAGCTTGCCAGAAATCGGTGAACTCTTCGGCGGGCGCGATCACACCACGGTCTTGCATGCGGTACGCAAGATCACTGCTGATCGCGGCAAGAACCCGGAATGCAATCACGAGCTGCACGTGTTGGAGCAGACGCTGAAGGGTTAAGAAATGGTGCGCGGGGCGCACCCTACGAAATAAGTTTGATTTGCAATAAAAAGTAAGTAGCGAGAGAAGTAGGGTGCGCCATGCGCACCACAAGTAAAAAAGTAAGCAGCAAAAAATAAGTATCGTTTATCAATGAGAACTTAAGCGAGGGTAAAAAATGCAATTGGTTAAAACTCACAGGGACACCCTATTACGGCCCCTGCAAATTGTGAGTGGTATTGTCGAGCGTCGGCACACATTGCCGATTCTGGCCAATATCCTCATCCGCAAAGATGGCGAAAAGGTTTCTTTTTTATCGACAGACATCGAAGTCCAGATCACTACCCACGCCGATATCGGTTCTGGTGGTGAAGTAACCGCGACTACCGTTGCCGCCCGCAAGCTATTGGATATTTTGCGCGCCTTGCCTGATGAGAACGATGTCACCATCAAACTCGACAACAAGAAGATGACCGTGCAATCGGGTAAATCGCGCTTCTCACTGCAGACATTGGCAGCAGAAGAGTTCCCGACCGTGGCACAGGCAGAGACTTTTAACGCCAGCGTCACGTTGCCGCAAAAAGCTCTGAAGCACCTGTTTAACATGGTGCATTTCTCGATGGCGCAGCAAGATATTCGTTACTACCTCAATGGCTTATTGCTCGTTGTCGATGGCAAAAATGTCATTGCAGTAGCGACTGACGGCCACCGTCTGGCGTATTGCCAGGTAGAAGTCGAGCAAGAATTTGAGCGCCAGGAAGTCATCATTCCGCGCAAAACCATCATTGAGCTCCAGCGCCTGCTGGAAGACAAAGATGAGCCTGTGCGTTTGGACATCGCCGCGAATCAGGTCAAGCTGACTTTCGCCGACATCGAATTAATTTCGAAACTGGTCGAGGGCAAGTTCCCTGACTTCAACCGCGTCGTGCCTAAAGGTTACAAAAATAACTTCACCCTCAGCCGCGAGCAATTACTGCGTTCGCTGCAACGCGTCGCGATTATGACTAGTGACAAGTTTAAGGGTGTGCGTTGTGTGATCACACCGGG